>JBAWXL010000245.1:0-6883 GCA_037144095.1 Bacteroidota bacterium | reverse complement strand
CGCAATCGGTATCATAGGTTTGTAATTTGTTTCCACCCTTCATTCCCCACGCCTTGAGCTCATCAGGTGTGATATGGAGCTTTTCATATCGCTCAACAGATCCGTTCCTTCTACATAAATACCCCACATTGTAAAGATTATCGCCGACCAATTCAGGCAGGCTTCCCGTAATGATATTGATATTGTAGGAGATGGACAATTTTGAAAATTCCTGGACAATCGCAGTCGTATAATCGGCAAGCTTCCTAATAGACGCAGCTTCTCCGAGTTTATTAAATTCCGCCATTAAAGGAGCATTGAAAAACTCTGGGAACAATGCAAAATCACTTTTATATTCACTGAGTGTATCAATAAAATATTCTGCCTGTTGCATAAGTTCGTTGATATTTTTATAAGGCCGCATTTGCCACTGGACTAAACCCAACCTGACTACCCTTTTTATCTCTTTGGCCCTTTTGGATGGCTTTTCGTAATAAATGTTGTCCCATTTTAACAAAACTGCATATTCATTCGATGCTTTGTCTCCCTCCAAATACCCTTTGAGTACTCTGACCGGATAAAAATCATTCGACAATTGGAAATTGAGTACCGGATCTGGGATTTCCCTCGACTTAACTTTTTCAATGTACTCTTTAGGACTAAGTTCGGCCTCATATTTGTGATAATTTGGAATACGACCGCCAAATTCGATCCCCTTTAGGTTCAGTTTTTCGCAAAGCTCTTTCCTGTAATCATATAACCGTCTCCCAAGCCGTAATCCCCTGAATTCCGGTTTAATAAAGACATCAATCCCATACAGTGTATCACCGGTCTTGTTATGTGTTTCAAAGGTATAATTCCCTGTAACTATCTTATAGGTGTGCTGTTCTTCAAACTGCTCATGATCGATTATAATGGATAAAGCACAACCAGCAATATGTCCGTTTACTTTGATCACAATTTGTCCTTCCGGGAATTTATTCAACAAAGTCTGAATTTCAGATTCTTCCCAGTAGGGATTGGGTATAGTCTGATAGGCAAGGATCATTGCTTGTTTCAATTCCTGATAATCATCAATAGTCAAAAAGTCAAGTTCAACGTTTTCAATTTTATGTTTCATTTTAAAAATATAAGAATTTTAGATCGTAGTCATTATTCTTATTTAGAGCATTATATGAACAAATAGAACACCGATTCACTGGATTTTTCTAAAATGAATTTTGGTTAATTATTATCCATTATTTCTATTTCCCCTTAAATTTCATGTCAAGTCTGTACTTGACGAATGAAATAATTTCCTTTGCAATATTTTTTTCACATGCCTTCTCAAGCCCTTTGAAACCAGGGGAAGAGTTGACCTCGCATATTTTAAATCCATCATGATCTAAAAGTAAGTCGATACCAGCAATATCCAAATCCAGTTTTCTGGAAATTTCCAGGACTAACCATTCGATTTCAGGCGTGATCTCGTACTTTTGGACAGTTCCTCCCCTGGAATAATTTGATTTGAAGTTGCCGTCACTCGATGTTCTTTTCATTGCTCCAACAACCCGGCCCCCAACTGTTACAACCCGGAGATCCGTGCCATGGCTTGACTTTATGAATTCCTGAAAGATCAAATTAACGTTAGGGTTCGAATTCTCGATCATATGCATAAGCTCGTCAAGTGATTGTAGTGTTTCACACAAAAAAACTCCACTTCCTTGCGAACCTGAAATCGTTTTTACAACAACCGGAAACCCAATATGTTTGCCAACCACTTCCAAATCGACCGGGAATTTGGCTAACATGGTTTTTGGGATTGGCATACCCAACTCCGCCAAAATCTGTAACTGGTATAATTTATCTTTAACGATATCGATAGAGTTGGCAGAATTAAAAGAATAAACTCCCAATTTCTCAAGATGGCGGATTAAGGCAAGTGCAAAATAAGTTGTGCCAGCACCCATCCTGGGAATAATAAAATCGGGTAGTGGAATCGAAATGTCATTGACAAAAATGCTTTTACGGTCATCGCGGTTAACAATGATCTCGATTTGTTCGGGTTGAAAAACAAGAATTTGAATACCTAATTGCTGCCCTTCATCGATAAGCTTCTGAATCTCATAAGTCTCTGGAGTTATCAAAAAATTGGAATGTTTGTAGAGTATCCAGCCAATCATAGGATCATATTTATTAAATGAGGATTTACAAAAATAACCATCTATTGCGTTGAAACGGAACTAAATTATTACGGAATAATTAAATAATGAATTTTGTTTCAAATCAGGTTCGATAAAGATTTTACATTACAAAATGCTCTGGCACCTAATTTTGAATTATATAGATCGCAGGTTCCTGTTAAATATTTTCAAAATAAAAATCTTTATGTTGAATTTTGATTCTCTTATTGTGTTTATTATTAAATAATTGTTAAATATAAAACCAGGGATAATGCAATGACGACTTCCAACGGGAAGAAAAAATCAGCCCGACCTCTGCATTCACCATTGTCGGTTCTCACACATTTTTAAGTTGCAAGATCTGCCTGTATATTGCAGAATAAAGTTTCCCTGTCGGAAGATAATTTTTGGATTATATCTTCGAGACAGTCGAGTTCCCGGGAATTAACTTTGCCATTTTGAATCATGAATTTAAGGTGATTGATGATAATTTCGTAATCGTGCCATTTTCCCAGAAGGGCGGACAAACAACTTTTATTTAAAACAGGAATATTCTGTGGCTTTATGGAAAGGATTTTACAGCCATACCGCAATTCCTTTAACCACTTCCTGATCTGATGAATTTGATGCGGCTTAAAGGCTTGATGTGTTTGTAATTCGTCGAATAAGCATTTATACTCGGTCAAATACTCAGATGAGTTTATCCCGTCAATTCTGGAAACATAAGGAACGATTACTTGGAATTTTTTTTTCAACCTTGAAGCTGTATTTCTTTTTAACATTGAAAAAAAAGTCTCTTTTTCAACAACCCTGAGTCTGTCAAGAGTTTCCGAATAATCCATTAATAAATTGTCAACCTGATACTTTTTAAGTATTTTTTTTTCAAGTTGCAATTCGCGTACTTTCCCTGCCTGACGGAATAATTTTTTAAATGGTTTGAATGTTTTTTTTCTTTTAAAATCATCCGAGCAAAAACTGATCAAATTCAAAAAAGCATTAAGTTTTTTAATTTCAACACGAAACCGATGAAATTTGTCACTTGTAAACCTGGTCCTTGCTTTTTTCATCAATAAATGAATGGCACTCTTACGGCGTCCCAAATATCCGGTTAATGTCTTCATTATGTCCCTGTTATATTTCTTTACATTTCAATATAGACTTATGAAAACTTTCTTTATTCCCCAACTACCGGAACGACTTTTCGTTTTGATTTGATTTCGGCTGCTTTCTCATGTGATTCAACCGTCTTTTTTTCCTGGAATTCTATATTCTGTTCAATAATTTCAGCAATGGATTTTTTATTCTGTTTTTCTCTTGCCAGTGAATATTCCTTAAAGAATTTGGGATTCTTATTTTCAAACAGAAGTGCAAACTTATCAATCTTGTTCGATAGCAGTTTTTTTGATTGTTTGAAATACATCTTCATCTCTTTGGCAACGAGTTCCTTTTCTTTAATCGCTTCCTGATATTGAAGCAATGATTCAATAAAGACAATAGTTGAATCTTCAATATTTTTAATCATCTCAGGAATTAATCCATATTTCTCTTCAAATTTAAGATTGGCTTTGGAATTCTCAGAATTTAAGGCTGATTTAATTTTATTGACATAGGTCGTAGCATATCCACCGTATTGATTGGCGATAAGCCATACTTTTTTTGATATTTTTATCAATCCCATGTCTAAGCAATTGTGAAGAAAATCAGGCGTAAAGTGTTCCAAGCGAAATTGCAAATTCTTTTTCTTTTTATCTGTAGCAAAAGCTTGAATGACCCTTACAATGGTCATGGTATTATCTATTAATGCACTCTTTCGTTCATTCTTGATATTTTCCAATGGAGCTATATCTTTATTATACAATACATTAAGACCTATTAGCTTTTCGTGGATCGAAGTGAGTACTTCGTAATGATCATGAAATCTGGAAACCTTATTCAAAATTTCATGATTTTTGGATAAAATGACAATTACCTCTGTAATTCCCTCCAGTTTTGAATCAAAATTCTTAATCTTTGCCATGTTATAAATTTTTTAATATTGAATTGTAAATGTACTGTACTTTTCCTTTTTTTGTAACTAATAAATAAAATAATCTATGTTACAAATCAAATTTGACTTTTTTGAGGTTTGTTGTCGATTCAGTCAAGTGGATCTCCGACATTTCAACCTTACCCTTTCAACATCTCTTTTCTATGTTATCCCTTTCACTAAGATAATCAAAAAAAATCAACTGAGATTTTATTTGAGGTAGTTCACCCTGATTTTTTATCGTATTATTAAGATCGTTATCAAGAGATCTTGAGGCGGTGTTATCCTCCCATTGCAAATTAAAAAAGTCGATCAGCTCCTTCTTGATTTCCTGATCATAAATGGGCACAGCAACTTCTACCCTTCTGTCAAGATTTCGGGTCATAAAGTCTGATGACGAGATATACACCTTCTCATCTCCGCCATTAAAGAAATAAAATAATCTGGAATGTTCCAGGTACCTGTCGATCATTCCGATGGCAGGAATATCAATCCGATCATCAATATTATCGGTAAACATCGAAAACATACCCCTGATGTTTAGTCTAACATCGACACCGCTTATAGCTGCCTCTTCGACATTGTTAATTATTTCAACATCAACAAAATTGTTACATTTCAAATAAATGCGGGCCTCCTTACCTCTTTTTGCATTTGAGATTTCCTGTTTAATCATGTCCACAATTTTTTTACGCATCGTAAACGGTGAAACCAACAAATGCTGAAATCTGCTTATCTTATAATTATGGTCAAAAAAATCAAAAACACGCGACACTTCGCGAGTAATCTCTGGATCCGCAGTGCATAGTAGCTGGTCGGAAAACACTTTTGCAGTGACCTCATTGAAGTTCCCAGTGCCAACCAAAGCATAATGTTTTAATTTTTTATCCTCTTTCCTGGAAATCAGACATAACTTTGAATGGACTTTTAATCCAGGTACACCAAGGATCACCCTGACGTTTTCCTTATCCAGCATGTTCCCATATTCAATATTATCCTGCTCATTAAAGCGGGCTCGAAGTTCAAGTACTACAGTGACCTTTTTCCCATTTCGTGCGGCATTAATTAAGGCATTAATAACATGAGAGTTGCGGGCCATTCGGTAACCCGTCATTCTAATTTCGATTACTTTTGGATCGATCGAGACTTCACGTAATAAATCGATGAAATGGAAAAATGAATGATATGGAAAATGAAATAAGATATCGCTTTTGCTGATGCTGGCGAGATAAGTTTGACCATGAACTATTTTTTTATGCCTCACCGGACTAACTTGTTTATAATACAGATGGTCTGCTCCAACCCTCGGAAAACCCATAAAATCCTTAAAGTTATGGATTCTGCTTCCGCCAATCACCACATCCTCTTTTTTGAAATTTAATTTATGCAGCAAAAAAGTTAGCAAGCTATTGGGAATCTCTTTTTCGTGGACAAAGCGAACTAGAGCGCTATTCCCCCGTTTCACAATACTTTTTGCCACCAGTTTAACATAGCTTTCAGTCACATCATCATCCAGATCTAGCTCGGCGTCGCGCGTCAATTTGAAAATATAAGCACTAATCTTATGGTAGTTAAACATATAAAAGGTATCATCCAGTTCGTTGCGGATGACATCTTCAAGCAGAATAATATACGTTTTATCGTCAGTGGACGGAATAATTACAAATCTGGGAAGCGAATCGGTTGGAACTTCAATAAGTGCATACTCTGATTTATTGTTCTTTTCCATATCGACAGCAAGATAAATTACATCATCACTTAGTAGGGGCATCATGGATCCCTTTTTAAGGATTATAGGCATAATTCGGGGACGAACCTCTCGTTTAAAATAATGAGTCACAAACTCTCCCTGCTCAGGAGTAAGCTGGTTTTCATTGACAATGAATATATTTTCGGCCACTAATCCCTCCAATATTTGGTTGTAGGTCTCCTCGAACCGACTACTTTGTTCTTTAACAATATCTTCAATTCGGCTGAGTACCTCCCGCGGATTACCCCCTTCGTCAAGAGTGAGCTGTCCAACCATAGCTAGACGTCGAAGAATCGCAACACGGACACGGAAAAACTCATCAAGATTATTGGAATAGATCCCCAAAAATTTAAGTCTTTCTATTAATGGGACTTCCTTTCTGGAGGCTTCCTGTAGTACTCTTTCATTGAATGACAACCAGCTAATTTCCTTGCTTCTATAAATTAAACTCATGACTTCTTCTATCAAAAAAATTTTCTAAAGATAAAAATTACAGTGTTATAAATTCGGAAGGGAAACTTAATTCTTGCTTTGAGGAAGAAATAGCGTATGATTTTGAACATCTGTCGGTAATAAATAGTCAGAAGGATGGTCAAACTTGTAGATTGCATCACAAAGTTTTAAAAGTTGTTGGAAGATCACAAACAATATAAAAGCATATTCCCATTCAGAACCTGTCATTGCGCGGAGTGCGGACCAAATTAAATTTAATTGATATTCATTTGGTGCGTTTTCTTTTTTTCGGCAATGTCCTTTTGGACGTGGATACAATTCGGTGGGGGCCGATTGCTATGATAACTAATATGCAATATTGTATAAAACAAATAGTCCATACAGACCAAGATGACCAAAAAATTGACTGTCATATTTAAATTTAGCCAAAAAGACTCCAAAAAAATTTGTTATTGATGTGAAATAGGAAAGAATTGATAACCAAAAGAGACAAAGAATGGCAAAAGAAGCTGA
>JBAWXL010000244.1:0-6976 GCA_037144095.1 Bacteroidota bacterium | reverse complement strand
GACAATTGTATTTGAGAAGCGAATATGCCGGCAAGTACTTCCGGCTTGATGTTCAGGGAGGCTATTGCGATAAAGCTTTTGGCGCCCAAAGCTTTTATTCGGCAAAATATCCCGATCAGTTCGAAAATATCGTGATGCAATTTGCTAGTGCCACCCTCAGCACGCTTAAAGCCAAAAACCTTAGCCTTAAATATTATTTCCGTCGCCTGCAAGATAAGTTTGAATTGTTTCGTGAGAGCCCACCTTCATGGTATGCAGGGCATAACTACCATCTTACCTATACCAATGGGGCAGATTTGAATTATCATTTCTCCTGGTTTGCCGGCAACACTTCATTAGGAGCCACATATCGCAGCGAGCAGATTTACAGTAATGTGCTTGGCGATCGCATGAGCAAGCCCATCAGCGTAAATGGTGAAAGTGGAATATTTTATACCCGATCGAAATATCGAAATGATATGGGACTTTTTCTCGACCATAGCTATACCTACAAAAACTTTCGCATAGATGCCGGTATCATGGGGAACTACTTTTCACAGAAAACCATGCAATACTTTCCCGGTATAGACATAAGTTATAAACCCCTTAATAATCTGAATTGCATAATATCTTACAATAAATCTTTTCGCTTGCCCACTTTCACCGATCTCTATTACAGTGGTCCCAGCAATCAGGGCAATCTCAATCTTAAACCCGAAGAAGCTCAAACCATAGAAGCAGGCGTACGTTATCATAAAAAAGCTATCGAAGCTAACCTTAGTTTCTTTCAACGTTGGGGCACGAATATGATTGATTGGGTGAAGTATCCCGATTCCACCAAATGGACCACCATGAATCTTACTTCTGTAGATGTTTCGGGTTGTGAACTGACTTTACAATGGCATCTGGATTATTTTTCTGATAAGTTTTTTATCAAAACCATTGGTTTAAATTATGGCTATAATAACATCAGCAAGCACTCTGCAGGCAATTTTATTTCCTATTATGTGTTAGATGGAATTAAACAGAAAATCACCCTCACCCTTCGTCATGAAAGTCTCCACCATCTGTTTTTTAATTGGTATCTGCATTATCAAGACCGCTATGGAAGTTATACAGATATAAAAACCAATTTGCAGGCAGATTACAAACCTTTCCTTAGCCTCGATGCCAAAGCTACTTACGAAATCTTGCCATTTAACTTTTTCATCGAATGCAATAATATTACTAATGCTATGTATTACGATTTTGGAAATATTTTGATGCCCGGGAGGTGGATAAAAGGAGGCATCACATTCGATATTGATTTCAATAAAAAATAAAATAATGAATAAAATAGTATTAATTACCGGTGCAACCAGTGGAATAGGCAAAGCCTGTGCCGAAATATTTGCCCAAAACCATCATAATCTTATCATTTGTGGACGAAGAAGTGAGCGATTATTTCAACTTAGCGATGAATTAAAAAATCAATATGGGATTAAGGTGCTTCCCTTAGATTTTGATATTCGTAAACGATTTGAAGTTGAAAAATCAATTAATATGCTAAAAGATGAATGGCGAAACATAGATATCCTTATCAACAATGCAGGCTTAGCCGCTGGGCTCAGTCCAATTCAGGAGGGTGATATTGATGATTGGGAACGAATGATCGACACGAATATGAAAGGTTTATTGTATATCAGCCGTTATGTTTCCCCATTAATGGTTGAAAGAAATCAGGGACATATTATCAACATCGGTTCAGTTGCCGGGCGCGAAACTTATCCTAATGGGAATGTGTATTGTGCTACAAAATATGCTGTCGATTCGTTGAGTAAGGCTATGCGTATTGATTTATTACCCTATAATATTAAGGTAACACAGGTGGCTCCCGGTGCAGTCCAAACAGAGTTTTCAATTGTTCGTTTTAATGGGGATACGGAAAAAGCAGCTAATGTTTACAAAGGCTACCTTCCTCTCAAACCTGAAGATGTTGCAGCGGTTGTTTATTACACTACAACACTTCCTCCCCATGTGAACATTAATGATGTTTTAGTGATGCCTACTGCTCAGGCAAGTGCTACAAATGTTCTGAGAAAATAATAATATTTATCTTTGCCCAACATATAATATTGAAAAATGGAAATTACCCGGATATTTGATTTACTTCCGCATTACGCCAAAAACTTCAATAAACCAGACGCTTTTGCAGGAAAGGAAGATGGGGTTTGGGTTAAATACAGCACAAAAACCTATCTAGAAACATCTAACTTTATTAGTTATGGTTTTTTAAAATTAGGTGTAAAGAAAGGAGATAAAATAGCCACTATCACTTATAATCGTCCAGAGTGGAATTTTATTGATATGGGCATTCAGCAGGTTGGCGCCATAAATGTGCCCATTTATCCCACAATTTCTGAGTCAGACTATAAATACATACTCAAACATGCTGAGGTGAAGTTTGTGTTTGTTGCAGGTGAAGATTTATTTAAAAAAATAGAACATATTTTACCTGAAATTCCTTCCATACTAGATATTTATACCTTTAAAAACCTTCATGGACAAAAGCATCTAAACGAACTTATTCAATTAGGGAAAGATAATCCTGCTCCGGAATTACTTGAATCTTCAAAAGCTAAAGTTCAAACTGAAGACATTGTTACTATAATATATACATCTGGAACAACCGGTGATCCTAAAGGCGTAATGCTCACTCATCACAATTTGATTAGTAATTTCATTGCAGTTTCTCCAATTCCAAAAGTTGGTTCTAACGCAAAAGCTTTGAGCTATTTACCGCTTTGTCATGTTTATGAACGGATGCTTAATTATATGTATCAGCATCTAGGAGTTTCAGTTTATTATTCTGAAAATTTAGCTGCAATAGTTGAAAACATCAATGAAGCTTCTCCTGATATATTAACAACAGTTCCGCGTTTATTGGAGAAAATATTTCATCGTATAAATACCAAAGGCCATCAGCTTAAAGGTGTAAAGAAAAAGATATTCTTTTGGGCAATGGATTTAGGTTTTAAATATGAACTTGATAATAAAAACACTTGGTGGTACAATTTTCAACTTAAAATAGCTCGTGTATTAGTCTTTAAGAAATGGCACGAAGCCTTAGGAGGAAATCTGAAAGTCATTGTTTCGGGTGGAGCAGCTTTGCAGCCCCGTCTTTCAAGAATATTTTGGGCTGCCGGTTTCGCAGTACTTGAAGGATATGGATTAACAGAAACCTCCCCAGTAATTGCGGTAAGTACTTTTGAAAAGAATTGTTCTCAATTTGGCAAAGTAGGGCCTGTTTTAAATGGTATTCAGGTGAAAATTGCTGAGGATGGCGAAATACTTTGCAAGGGGCCTAATATAATGAAGGGTTATTATAAAGATGAGCAACTCACCAGAGAAGCTAAAATAGATGGTTGGTTTCATACTGGCGATTTAGGCAATTTAGACGAATACAATGTTTTGCAACTTACTGGAAGGAAAAAGGAGTTATTTAAAACTTCATTTGGTAAATACATCAACCCATCGTTAATCGAAAACAAATTCAAAGAGTCATCCTTTATTGATAATATCATTGTTGTGGGCGAGAATCAAAAGTTTGCTGCCGCACTAATCGTGCCCGATTTTAATGATTTAAGAAACTGGTGTGAAAATAAAGGAATAGAAGTGAGCACCAACACAGAACTAATAAATAATCCCCTAATTAAGAAACGTTTTCAGAAAGAAGTTGATTTCTATAATAAATTCTTTGGTACCACTGAGCAAATCAAACGATATGAATTAATTGATTTCGAATGGTCGACTTTTACCGGGGAGTTAACGCCGACTCTTAAACTTAAAAGAAATTATATTTTAAATAAGTACACTCACTTATTAGATAAGATGTTTAGAACAAACGAAAACGGATTCTGAATTTAGTGTTCTCTATTATCTATAGCTCGGTTTAAGAATTGACTTAAAGGATACATTGCATTAAATTTATCAAGAACTTCTTTAATAAATCCATCTGAAGTTATTCTATCCGCATCAAATGAATTTATAACCGTATAATTTCTGAATTTAAGCAAGTCAATATGTTTGAAATCAGGATCGAAACCCTTTGGAGGTTTTTTGAGTTTATTTTCATCACTTATTTCTCCAAAGTATTTCACAAACTTAGGCTCATTCAAAATTGAAAGCATTTCATCAGAGTTAAAATAGATTTCATTTCTAATCAACTGCAATATATCAGGTTCTGGAAGATAGATTCCTCCTCCAAGGAAGCATCCCTCCGGATCAATATGGATGTAATAACCAGAATAAATTGATTTTCTACCATTTCTGGCAATAAATCCGCCAATATTCGTTTTATAAGGTTGCTTATCATGACTAAAACGAACATCACGATAGATCCTAAAAACACAATCTTTTGGTTGTAGAATGCCAATTCCTTTATCGAATGTTTGAACCCCAATTATTACCTGGCTTAATAGTTGTTCAAATTCAGATTGAACTTGTACATATTGTTTTTTATGTTCATTGAACCACTCTCTGTTGTTATTTTCAGTTAGTTCTTTCAAAAATGGCAGTACACTTTTCATGTTTTAACTTTTATTAACGTTGATATTTTATTTTTGGCTCGATTTATGTGTTTAAATTATCTCGTAAAATTAACTTAATTTATTTACATCAAAACAATTTAAAAAAATGAAAAAAATTGCATTATTCTTAGCTTTGGCTATGTTTGTTGGAACCACAATGGCACAAGCACCTCAAACAGAAAAAAAACCTGCTGCAAAAGTAGAAAAAAAAGAAGTAAAAAAGGAAGAAACTAAAAAAGTTGATCCTACTACCACTGCTCCTGCAACCAAAAAACCTGTAAAAAAAGCTACTGCCAAAAAACCAGAAGTAAAAAAAGAAGAAGGTAAAAAAGTAGAAACTACTCCAGCTACCAAAAAACCTGTTAAAAAAGAAGCTCCTACAACCAAACCAGAACCTAAAAAAGTTGAAGCTGCTCCAGCTAAATAATTTTAAAGATTAATTATGAAAAGGCTGTCCATTAAGGTCAGCCTTTTTTATTGTATACAATTTGGCTGATAAATTTAATAAAAGTAAGGAAAAAATGTTACTTGTAAGTTCAATTGGAGGATTAAATCGAATAAATTTATCCTATAGTAATACATAATAGGGGAGGTCTAATTGCTAGTGGAATACATTTTCATCGTTTTAACTTTTATTAACGTTAGTTTTTAATCTTTGGTTCGATTTATGTAGTACTTTTGCCACGTAAAATTAACAATATTTATTTACAACAAAACAATTTAAAAAAATGAAAAAAATTGCATTATTCTTAGCAATGGCTATGTTTGTAGGAACCACAATGGCACAAGCACCACAAACAAAAAAAGAGGAACCTAAAAAAGTAGAAAAAAAAGAAGTAAAAAAGGAAGAAGCTAAAAAAGTAGAAAACACTACTACAGCTCCTACAACCAAAAAAACTGTTAAAAAAGCTACTACTAAAAAAGGAGAAGTAAAAAAAGAAGAAGGTAAAAAAGTTGAAGCTACTCCAGCAACTAAAAAACCTGTAAAAAAAGAAGCTCCTGCAACTAAACCTGAACCTAAAAAAGTTGAAGCTGCACCAGCAAAATAATTTTTAAGATTTAAATTTTAAAAAAGGCTGTTCTCAATGAGCAGCCTTTTTTTGTATATGCCTAAAATTGCTTCTGATGTAAAAGGCATATTGATGATTTAGAATTAAATTAAAGAAATTGTATTGAACTTAACTCTTTATTGTTTAGCTTGACAGTCATCATTTCACAGTTTTCTTAACGCAGTAAGCAAACACAAAGGAAGTATTCAAATCAAGATGTCGGCTCACTTGTTGTTTGATTTCGCTTGCAACATAAGGTAAAACAATTTGAGCTTTTTCATAAAAGTCGATCAGCATTTGGGCTGAAGAAATTCCAAGACAATAGGTTAGTGTATAATCATTAGCGAATTTGTTTTTTTGTTTTGATATATAGATACTTTCATCCATTGCATTTTGAATAGGATTTATGTGCTTGCTAATTTGTTCGAGGCACAATTGTTTTATTTCTGGAAGATTTTCCTGATTAAAAGGAAATGGAAGAAGTTTTTCTAATAATTCTTTTAAATCCGTTTTAAATGGCTTTAACACATCCTGTAGTTGATCTCTTGTGTATTTCATTTGTTGATAGGTAATATCAATAAATTGAGGAAAATCCCAAAGAGGTAATTTAATAAAATCACAATCGTCGATATTTTTTGATTCAATATTATGGTGGGAAAACAATTCATCAACTATAGGGTCGAGAAAAAATACATAATCTCTTTTTACTAATGCTTTAACAATCACACCAAGGTAAAGATCTTCTTGTTTTTCGCTTTGTTCAAATTCTAGTGGTGATATTTCAAGAATTCTGTCATCTACAAAAGTTAATAATTCCGATAAATTATGTTCTTCCAAAAGTATTTTAGCATCTGATTCGATTACATCTCTTATATCATTTACCATCGATTTAAAGTAATTAATAATAAATAATTCATTTTTACCTTTATGCGACACTTTCAAAGCTTTCTTATAAATATCTTGCCATCTCTGTATATCTTTCACAGTTTGAGTAAAGTCTTCCTTTCTTTTTGCCATTTGAAAAAAATATCTGATTACTTCATTTTCTTTTAACGATGGAATTATTCTATATCTTTTAATTGCTTGTGAAATTAGAGAGAAATAAATTGAAACATCAGAAATCAAAATATTACAATACACACATACTTCTTCGTTTGTTTTATTGATTTTTGACCCTGTTTTGTTAAAGAAAACTATATTCATTACTTTGTTTTAAAATGACATTACAAAATTACAAAAAAAGCTTTAAAGGAATGGACTGTTGACAATTGACAATTGACAATGGACAGTTGACAATTGACAGTTGAAAATGGATAATTGACAATTTGTCCATGCATAAATGACGTTGACCTTTTTCAATGCAAATTTATACATTTATTT
>JBAWXL010000243.1:0-6980 GCA_037144095.1 Bacteroidota bacterium | reverse complement strand
TCACTCATGATAATTGAGTCCCAAAACCTAATCTCCTCAAACCCCTATCCACCTCCTTTAGTCTTCAGCCTAACGTCCTACAGCCTTATTTCTTCTTCATCCCCGTATATTGCGTAAAAGGTCCCTGATTAAGCCTTGGTTCAAACAAATTGAAATCATCAAAATCCACCAAACCATTGCCATTAAAATCAGCAATCGTAAAGCCATAAGTGCCCCCATTCAAATAGGGCTCAAACAAATTGAAGTCATCAAAATCTACACTAAAACTTTGATCTAAATCGCCAAGAAAGAAAGCAAAAACTCCAGTTGCAATTTGAATTTGCGGATCATTACCTCCGGGTGCCTGATAGGCATTTGCAGCAAGAGTAGTAAAATCGTAATTTATTGTAGCTGTATTAAAAGGCACCGCAATTGCCGACCAAACCGCTAAATGATTACGTGTGCTAATCTTTAAATAATAATTCCCATTAATGTTTGTGGGAACCTGAAAAGAAGCCAATCCATTAGTAGTTAAATTAATGTCGGTATACCCCACAACATAATTATAAGGAGGATTTTGTTCATATAAATCCACCTGAATTTTATCAACTATACCTGTACCATATTTTGCAAA
This sequence comes from Bacteroidota bacterium, assembly GCA_037144095.1. Classification (GTDB taxonomy): domain Bacteria; phylum Bacteroidota; class Bacteroidia; order Bacteroidales; family CAIXTV01; genus CAIXTV01. The sequence continues at coordinate 6,367 of JBAWXL010000243.1, read as the reverse complement.
AGTTAGTCCTGTATTCCAATCAATATCCTGTGCTTCAACCATAGTGCTATCAGTATTTGCATCAAATAATCCCTCTAAAAATAAATGAAGCTTCACGCTTTTAACGGTGGGTGTATCATCAATAACTCCAATATTATCAAGCCACAAATTATTCCCATAACCGCTGACAGCTTCAAATTTAATCATATTGGTTGTGGAAGGGATAGGAATTTTTATTGTTGCCCAGTCATTGGGCACGGGTATAAAATCAACATTAGATTGACCCGCAGTAACTAAAGACCCACCTGATTCACCGTTCATAGATTGAAGCAAGGCCCAGGATTGTCCATAATCGGAAGAAGTGTAAATATTCAAATAGTCAACGAAACCATAACCTAAATACGCATAAGCATAATCAAACTTAAGCTTTGGAACCTGAAAGGAATTCAGGTTAAAAGCCCTTGTTATCAAATCGTATGATTCATTGTTATACTCATAATAGAAATTAGTGCGAATTGATGATGTCCCTGTTCCAAAAGCGCTGTTTGAATTATCTTTTATCCAATAGTCGTTACCTGTAATAGCTTGATTCGACCAGCATCCCGGCGGGAAAGTATTTCCTTCGAAACCTTCAGACCAGGGCGTAGTAATTGGATTACAGTCAAAGGTTATATATGCACCTGAAACATCACTTTTAGTGTTTTGTCCGCAAACACCTTGTACAACACAATAATAATATTTGGTTCCCAGAGTATCCGATTGCGGAGTATAGGTGTTGGTTTGTGCACCATATGCAGCACTTAAGGAAGTACCTCCGCTATTACTTGCTATTGTATTACTATACCATTGATAACCTAAAGCATTTACCGCAACAACCGAGATAGAGTTAAATGGATGGTTCAAAAAGGCTTCTTGTAAGGGCATATTCTGACTTGAAATGGATAAATTGCTCCTGTTGATTTGCACCTTAACTAAATTTGAGTACACAGTGTCATTTCCAACTCTGGTAAGCTGAGCTCGAAAATATAAGTTTGAATCAAGAGCTAACGTAGTGTAATTTGCTGTTGTAGCTCCGCTTCCACCGCTCACATTATACCATGTGACACTGTCAACCGATTGTTGCCATTGTATATTACCGGTATATCCCGTCAATGTCAACGATGCTGTACTCCCACTACATACTGGTGAATTTGATGTTGCAGTTCCACCTGTTAATGGTGCAGCATCAATAACTCCAATATTATCAAGATACAAATTATTCCCATTCCATCCGCCAACAGCTTCAAATTTAATCATATTGGCGGTAGAAGGAATTGAAGCATTATTTGTTATCCATTCATTGTTAGAGGGAGTAAACGGGTAGGGAGTAAAACCTGTTGTTTGTAAAGTTCCAAACAGTCCACCAGTCATTGATTGCATCAAGGTCCATGTTTGTCCAAAATCAGTGGAGTAGTAAATATTCAAACTTTCATTACTGTAATCTATCGCTCCATAAGCATAATCAAACCTAAGTTTTGGAATCTGAAAGGTGCTCAGGTTAAAAGGTCTCGTAATCAAATCGTACGAATTTAAACTAGATTCTGAAAAAAAATTAGCAGAAACTGAAGACGAACCTACTCCGTAAGCGCTAGCGTTATTAAATTTATTCCAATTGTCGCTACCCGAAACAGCTTGAGTCGACCAGCATTCCGGCGGGAAACTACTTCCCTCAAAATCTTCAATAAATGGTGTTGTTATAGGGTTACAATTCGTAGTGAAGTCATAAGGTCCTTTCCAGATTGAAGATGACCCTCCACATACAGCTTGAATGTTAAAGGTATAGACTACTCCAGGAAATAAATCTTCCAATAAATATGGACTTGAGCTAATATTATCTATTATTTTGAAATAATAAGGAGCATTGGGACCCAAACTATGACAAACAATACTCCAAGCCGGAGCAGTAGACGATTGCCAGTTTATTTGGGCAGAAGTAGGAGTAATATTACTTACCGAAATATTGGAAGGCAATTCACAAGAATAATAAATATAAGCACCAGAAATATCGCTTGTTAAGCTTTGCGGACAACCCTGCACAATGCAATAATAATAAGCTGTTCCCGAAATCGCTGTTTGTGGAGTATATGTGTTCGTTTGTGCGCCATTTGCAGAACCAAGTGATATGCCATTGCTTGTACTTGCTATTGTATTGCTGTACCATTGATAGCCAAAAGCATTTACTGCAGCTACCGAAATCGGACTAAAAGCATTATTACCAAACACAGTTGCTCCGGGAGCGTTCTGACTTGTAATGGATAAATTACCAAAAAATGTTACCTGAATAACATTCGAAAACACAGATGCATAACCTTGCTGAGAAACCTGAGCACGATAATATAAACCTGTATTAAGAGCTGCAGAAGTATAATTTGCTGTTGTAGCACCGCTTCCTCCGCTTACATTTGTCCAGTTAGTGCTTCCGTCAGCAGATTGTTGCCATTGTATAACACCCGTATATCCTGTTAAAGTCAATGATGCTGTACTCCCGCTGCATATAGGTGAATTTGATGATGCAGTTCCGCCAACAGGTGGTTGCAGAATATTCTTTAATATACTGATGGTATTCGAAATATAATTTGAAACCAAAATATCAGCTCTTCCATCCATATTAAAATCGCCTGTGGCAATTTTCGACGGAGATATGCCAACTGTATAAGTAGCTGCAATACTAAATACTCCTATGCCATTTCCCTGCAAAAACTTCACTAAATTATCAGTTGTAAAGGTAATAATATCAACTTTCCCATCACCGTTAAAATCTCCAGCTGCCAGAGTCCATTGCGGAACACCGATATTTATATTAATTATTCCGAAACTACCTGTACCGGTGCCCGGCAAAATATTCAAATTATTACTTCCTAAATTGGCGACAATTATATCCATTTTTCCATCCCCATTAACATCCCCTAAAGCAATTCCATTGGGTTGCCCTGATGTACTAAAGTTTGTGGCAGTCGAAAACCCACCCGAACCATCTCCAAGTAATACGCTCACAGTGCCGGAAGAGTTGCCTGTAGCAATATCAGCTTTTCCATCGCCATTAAAATCACATGTCACAATGCTATTAGGACTTGTCCCAACAGCATAGTTTAAAGGTGAAGCAAAACCTCCTGCTCTATCACCCAGCAAAACACTAATATTGTTAGCATCGGAATTTGCCGTTGCAATATCCATCTTACCATCTCCATTAAAATCTCCAACACAAATTGTATAAGGCAGAATGCTTTCAGTAACATCCAAACTCTGAGTAAAACTTCCTGCTCCATTGCCAAGAAATACTTTGATATGTTGATTGCTACTAATCAATACGATATCATTATTGCCATCACCGTTAAAATCTGCTAACGCAATTGCATACGGATATATACCGCTACTGAAACTGTTTGTTGAAGAAAATGTTCCGTCACCATTGCCCAAAAAAACATTTATATTTACTGAATTCCGGTTTGAACATATTATATCAGGCTTACCATCGTTATTAACATCTCCAACTGCGATTGAATTAGGTCCATTATTTGTACCATAATCGCTTTTAACATACAAGGGAGAAATGTTAGGATTATTTGTTACAGTAAAAAAAGGAGTTGAAGATGTGATAGACAAGCCTATTTTGCCACCAGTTTCCACCGAAACAGGAACAATTGAACCCGCACCAGCAGGCACACTCAGGGTAATTGACGTTGATGTTGATGCGCTTACACTTGCTTTAACAGCTCCAAAATAAACAACATTGTATGCAGGTATTACACTGAAATTCTCGCCTGTTATTGTAACAACTGTTCCAACTGCCCCGGAAGCAGGAGTAATATTAGTTATCTTTGGCACAGGTGCAAATCCACTGCTTACAAAATTAGAACTTGTCCCCGATTTTGCAAAATTGTTAAGTAGACCGTTATTGCTTCCTTTTATGTCAATAAGATTGGCATTTATGCTATTATCCCCTCCATTAATCCCTTGGTTGAAATTATAGTAGGCTATCAGACCTGTTTCGCTTCCTGTGAGTTCATTTGATTTTATTAATCCGATTTCAGTGTTGCCCAGAGCTCTGTTCCAAACACTGAATTCATCAAATCGTCCGTTGAAGTATTCTGAATAGCCACCATATTGAGTGCCTATGATAAAAGTCGAGGCTGAAGGATTTGTAATTCCTATGCTGCTCGCTACCTGCGAACCATCAATATAAAGGTAACCATGCGTGCCCGATTTTATCAAACAGAAATGATGCCATGCACCATCCATTGGATAATTTATTCCTGTTACATCATTAGCTCCCCATCCGCCTACACGTATTACACCCGACGGAGTTATCCCAAAATATTTCCCGCTGCCCTGCGCAAACAATTCAACATACCAACTCGATTGTATTGCATTATGTTTTGCCCAAAATGCTACGCTAAAATCTCCAGAAGTGGGTATCAGACCAGTTCCATTGTTTATAGTTACATAATCATCCACACCATCAAAATCCAAAGCATTTTGTGGAGCTATTGCCCCGCTTGTTACAAAATTTGAACTGCTGCTTGTAAGTGCAAAATTGGTAAGTGTACCATTGTGCAATTCTTTAACATCATTAAGAGTAGTAATTGAAGTATTACTGCCACCGGCTGCCCCCTGATTGAATTTATAATAAGCTACTAGTCCGCTTTCGTTTCCTGCCAACTCTGAATTCTTAAGGCTCAGCATTTCGTTGCTGCTTAAGGTTCGGTTCCACACACTGAACTCATCAAGTTCACCATTAAAATATTCACCCCAGCTTCCAAATTGCGCTCCCATTAAAAATGTAGTGGCTGAAGGAGATGCAAAGCCGCCAAATTTGAAAGCAGCCACTGTGCCGTCAATATACAGATATCCATTGCTGCCCGATTTTGTCAGACCGTAATGATGCCAGGCGCCATCCGTAGGAAAAGTAGCTGATGTGCTTGACCAGCTATCGCCTACTCGAATTCCACCACTTGGATTGCCTCCGAAATAGAGATTGTTTCCCTGCGAAAACAATTCAAAATAATTTCCGGATTGCGAAACATTATGTTTTGCCCAGAAAGAAATACTGTAATCTCCCGTTGTTGGCACTATGCCTACTCCGGGAGCAATAGTAACATAGTCATTTGTGCCATCGAAATTGAGTGCATTGCCCCGATTGGCATTGAGTGCTGAAGCCATATTGGCACAGCGCATTAAAATAAGAGTGAAAATAAACACTCTCAATAATTGGAAAGTGAATAATTTTTTCATGTTGATTGTTTTTTTTGATTGTTTAATTTGTTTGAATTTAAAATGTTTTCAAGAGTGCTAAATTAGAAAATTAATTGGACACAATATGTATTTTTAATGTTATTTTTTTTTATTACTGGACCGATGATGACGCGAATTTTCAAGCGCAGATTATCTCAGATTTATAATCCGTCTAAATCCAAGTTCTTTGCATTCGCGTTCCATCTATTAATCAGCAAATTTACAAATTTTTTTCTCCATATTATTTTTCTTTAAAAAAATCAAAAAAAATCCTCCTAATTCATGTTTTATTCTTATCCAACTCGTTTCGGCATGCTCAACGACCAGTGAGCCCCAGTCACCGAGCGAAGCGGTCCCCGAGCGGAGTCGAGGGGTCTAGGGGTCGAGGTGCCGTGTTTCACAAAGCCCTGCTCGGCTGAGGTTCCACCTCAGACGAATATATCCTTTCAGGCTTTGCCTATATCATTTTCCCCTGCTGAGCGGAAAATATTTATGGTGAGCGGAATTTGCAATTCCTCTCTGAACACCAGATAATTTGCAATTATCATCATTAGACTAAAGCCATGGCATTTTAGCTCGTTGGTTGAAACACAACGGCAATAAAAATCCTTTGTGAATCCCTGCCTATCGGCAGGTAAATTTGTGCAAAACCTTTGTGCGGCTTTGTGTTACAGCTTTTTTTATTTTATCAATCAATCACCATCCTTAGGCTAAAGCCCCTCAACCTCAACCTCGCCCCTGCTCGGCTGTGGTTCCCCCCCCGTCGAATATATCCTTTCAGGCTTTGCCTGTATCATTTTCCCCTGCTGAGCGGAAAATATTTATGGTGAGCGGAATTTGCAATTCCTCTCTGAACACCAGATAATTTGCAATTATCATCATTAGGCTAAAGCCATGGCATTTTGCCATTTAAGTCCGTTGGTTAAAACCAACGGCAATGAGTTGCTCTTTGTGAATCCCTGCCTATAGGTAGGTAAATTTGTGCAAAACCTTTGTGCGGCTTTGTGTTACAGCTTTTTTATTTTATCAATCAATCACCATCCTTAGGCTAAAGCCCCTCACCGTCGAGTAGGCAAGGGCATTTCAGCCCAAGCCTCTCACAGAACCGTACTTGAAC
>JBAWXL010000242.1:0-7018 GCA_037144095.1 Bacteroidota bacterium | reverse complement strand
GATAACCATTATCCGATAAGATCTGATCAAATGTTGGTATATTAGGAACATTATCGTTTTCAATATCATTATTTCCAAGTACCGTGGTGTTGAATATTGTTTTTCCAGTAAGTATACTTGTTCGTGCTGGCACCGAAACCGGACAGGCAGAATATGCATTCAGAAATTGCACACCTTCTTTGGCAATAAGATCGATATTCGGGGTTTTTATCTCCAAATTTCCTGCGCAACTCATGGCATCCCATCGTTGCTGGTCGGTCATTATTATCAGCACATTTGGTCTTCTATCCTGTGCAATGCCAACATTAGGAAAAATTGTAGTTAGTCCCAATGTAGCAATACCAATTTTTTTAATCTTCATAAAATTATAATTATTTTGAGCTCGAGAGTTCTTGTAATTTTGAATCTGTCATTTTTTCTCTGTAGAAAGAAATTTGTTTTATTAAACCTTCAAATTTATAGTTTGAAATATCTTTAGGGTCAACTAATTCTCCGGCATCAACTCCAATCGAAATATCTCCAACTTTTGAAATTATGTTTTCAATAGGAAGCAACATTTGCCTTTTTCCAATGAGTACTCCATCAGCATAAAGGCTAATAATATTATTGTAATTTTCTATTACAGCAACAAGGTGAGACCATTTACCAATAATTTTTGTTTTTGAATCAACAAATTGCAAATGTTTTGAATGTGATACAACAAATCCAGGCATTCCATTTTCAATAAATAAAGCCCAACCATCTTTTTCTGAACCAACTGATGCTATGACTCCATTAGGCGATGAGGACTTAATCTCACACTCTATCACAAAGGTTCCAATTGAAGGATCAAAGTTTTTATTGTTTTTTATTATAGCACTTGAACCTAAAGTAATATTCAATACTTTCTTTCCGTTTTCTTCTATTTGATTGACATTATCAAATATTATATTTTGCTGATCATTCAAGTTTTGTTTTCCAAAATCAATTTCTAATATTTTCCCTTCTTGAATTTTACAAACTGGTTCAGGATCTGGCCGTGGTACTTCAACACGATATCCTGATACAATCTTTTCTTTTTCCAACTCTTTTGAAAGCTGAATTTTCAGATCAGTATATTTAGGATTATATGCCAGATTATTCAATTCTGCAGGATCATTTATTTCATCATAAAGCTCATCAATATCTTTTATATCTGGTGTTTGTGAATAAAGGTACCTTTCTGTTCTGATGGCTGTAATACGTGGTATGAAGTAAATCAGATCAGGCCAATATGTAAAAAGAAATGATTTTCGCCAACCTTCATTTTTTCCTTCTAATAGTGGAACTATACTTTTACCCTGCATTTGTTCAGGGACTTTGACCCCTGCTAAATTCAAGAAAGTAGGTGCAATATCTGCATTTAAAACCATTTTAGAAACTGTAGTTCCTGCATTTGCTAATTTTGGATAACGCATTACTAATGGAATACGCATCGACTCATTATAAGCAAGTCGCTTATCTCCCATTCCATGTTCCCCATGAAAATATCCGTTATCGCCAGCGAAAACGATGACTGTTTTATCTAAAATTCCTTTTTTCTTTAGTAATTCATATATTTCTCCCAGTCCATTATCTACTGCGGAAAGACAACGTAAGTAATTTTTCTGTTCCCCTTTTCCTGTATTTGCCGGCCATGGACCCGGTTTTCGTGTTGTAGAAATTTTTATTTCATTTATATCCTTATCTCTCAACCTTTCGCGTTGCTCCATAGTTGGTTGAAGCCGTTGCCATGCAGGTTTATTTTCCATATTATCACTCCAGCCTGCTGGTTCAGGAACTAAATCATTGGCATATAAATCTCTATCTCGTTCAGGTGGTGTAAATGGTTGATGAACTGCTTTATGTGATAAATATACACAAAAAGGTTTATCTGCATTTTTCTCAATAAAATCAAGTGCATAATTATTCAGTTCATCGGTTATATAATTTTTATTCTCAATTTCTATTCCATTTATATTGAGAATATTATTGTAATAGCGGCCTTGTCCTGAGAAGCTACACCAATAGTCAAATCCTTTTCGTGGGCTATTACTTTCTGCCATATGCCATTTCCCGATAAAAGCCGTTTTGTAGCCATTCTCTTGCAAGATTTGTGGAAATGAAGGAGTAATATCTGGATTAAATTCCCGTCCTTCCTGATTGGTCGATACACCATTTGTTTGCGGGAACATTCCTGTTAACATGCTGGCTCTTGAAGGTGCTGAAAGAGAATGAGTGCAAAAAGTGTTTTCAAAATGAACACCTTCTTTTCTCAGTTTATCAATGTTAGGTGTTTTTAAAAAGGGATAACTCCCTGTAAATCCCATGGCATCCCATCTTAAATCATCTACCAACACATAAATGATATTGGGTCTCTCTGTTTTTTGTTGAGCTGAACAAACGACTGGTTGCAATATTGGTGCTACAACTAATAATGGACTAAAAACTTTACTTATTGCATTTTTCATTCTTATATAAATATTTGTTGCTAAAATTTTCTTTGTTTAATATCTTCTGCATACGAGTATTTTACTTTTATTAAGTAATTATACAACTTCATTTTCAACAATTCTGCCATTTCTTGGTATTTTTCTTTTTTTGAAAAAAGTAAGTTATTGAGTTCATAAGGATCATTCTTTATATCGTACAATGCATCCAGATTTTTCTGATTGTTGTTTTTTGAAATCATCAATTTCCAATCTTTTGTCCGAATCATTAAATTGGGTGTTTGTTGGCTTTCCCAATTCCATTCAGAAATAGCAAAGTCAGTGTTGGGTGCTTCGCCATTGGCTAATTTTCGTAATGAATATCCATCACTTTCAACTTTTATACCTGCATAATCAAGAATTGTAGAGAAAACATCAATCGTAGATACTGGGGTGTCAATTTTTCGACTTGAAATTTTAGATGGATAATTCATGATAAGGGGCACGCGAACTGATTCTTCCAAAAATACATTTTTTTCACGCATACCGTGTGCACCGAGCATTTCACCATGATCGCTCATAAAAATAATGAGTGTATTGTCTCTTAATTTGAGTTCGTCTAATTTGTTTAGTATCTTACCAACCCACGAATCAATTTCAGTAACTAAAGCATAATAATTAGCCATCATGTATCCGATTTTTGCACTATCAGCATATTCGGGCATAGATAATCTTCCATTAGCATTGATGTACGGACTTCCATCCATTTTATCTGAAATACTTTTTGGAATGGGCATCTCAGAAGCTTTGTAAATGCTTGCAAAAGGTTCAGTTGGCAGAATGGGTGAGTGTGGACAGTGAAACGAACAAGTGATTACAAATTTTTTTTTCTTTAATTGTTCTATAGCCTCAATTGTCTGCTTTCCCTGAACAGCTGTAATCGAGAATTCTGAATCTAAATTCAGTGTGCCATTGTGATCTGGTTGCGATAGAGGACGCTTTTTAAATTCTGCATCAACGATTTGCCCTGCTTGTTGCTTATCGAATCTTCTGTCAATAGGAGAAGGCTTATAAGTAGTACCATCGAAAAAACTAAAATCGATTAATTCTCCGCTATTAGGCTGTCGTTTTTTAGTGTTTTCGTTTAAATAAAAATGATATAATTTCTCCCAGTTTTTAATGAGTTCCGGAACTTTGTATCCATATAGAGGTGGATTACTATAAACACGGGCCATATCCATGGGCGAATGAAATTTTCCAATATATTCAGAAACATAACCGTTCGAAGCAAGTATCTGATCAAATGTTTTGTAATCACACTTCTTGTCATTGTCCGAGTCCATATTGGTTCGAATTCCTGTTGTTTCAATCAATCGTCCGGTAAGTATGCTTGTGCGTGCTGGACCTGAAACAGGACATGGGCTGTTTGCTTGTGAGAAATATGCACCTTCACGAGCTAGTTTATCAAGGTTGGGAGTTTGAATAATATCATTAGCACCTGAATATCTTAATGCATCCCAACGTTGTTGGTCTGTCATTATTATCAGAATATTAGGAGACTTTGATTTTTGGGCGATAGAACTACACCAAGGTAAAGCTAAAAATATTGATGCAATTGTGTAGTTAAGTTTACTTTGTGACATTTCGTATTGAATTTTAAGCCTAATAGTCTTTAGACTTTACAAATATATACGCTACACCTTAATGAAAACTTAATAAAGGATTAATGGGAGGTTAAAACATAATATAAATCGAGGAAAAAAGAATATAATTCCAATTATTAACTTTATTCTTTAATGAATTGCTCAAAAGATGACGATAGTTCTTCACCCATTATGTTTGTGTATTCTTTGTTAAACGAATCGAATACGGTTTTAGAAATTTTGACACGACCTAATTTAATTAGGGTTAAACATTTCAATTTTATGGCCTCTTCGTTTAAAGTATCGAGAATTAATATGGCATCAGCAATTGCAATTTGAATGCGGGGATCTACAACAAAGTTTTTATGATTTTTAAATTCAAGTAGTACATCAATAACATTATTTGAGTACTCAGCCTTAAAATTATCAGCCCAATCAATTTGAATGTTAGGTAACAATTCGCCGGAAGAAATCACTTGAAGTAAATATAAAATTTGCTCAACAGTTACATTGGGATTCTTTTGCAATGATTCAAGCAGACTCAGTGATTGGATATAATCACAATAAGCATTTTCACCTAATTCAATAGTCCAATAACTATTATCATTTGAAATTTCAAAGTCAGTTAATGTACTTAACAACAATCTTAGTTTACTTACGTTTACACTTCTGTTATTACGTGCACTTTCTTCAGATTTATCAGGCCAGATTAAGTCTTTAATTTTAGTATTCGAGATTCCTTTTCCATTCTTAAAAGTATATAGAATAATAGAAATAAGTAATAATTTCATCACTGGAGTAAATTCACCTGTAATATCAACGCACTCTTTATTAATTACCTGAAATCCACCTAACAAATAGATTCCTTCCTTTTGTATTTTATTTTTTTTGTCAAAAAGATCGTTGAACAAAGGCGCTTCATCCATAGTTAAGTCATTTTCTGAATTGACTCTTTTTCTTTTTCTTTTGTAAACAATCAAAAAAACAATAAATCCTGAAATAAATACAATTAACAGAACTATCTCCCACCAATAATTTCTGATTGTCAAATGTAATGGTTGTGATACATCTGACAATTGAAGTGGTGGATAAGACAATGAAAAGATATTTGCCTCGTATTTTCCATCTTGTACTTTGTGAATTGTTATTGTCAACAATTTTGATGTTGATCTACAAAGAATTAGATCAGCAAAGGATTCAGTATCCTGAAAGAAAAATGGAATTGAATCTCCAAAAATCTTACTTTCTGGACTAGTCAAACCGAATTCTTTAAGTAAAAGATGAGTTTTGTATTTGCTTGGGGTATAACAAAGTGCATAAAAAACTGACTTCTCTTTATTGAAAATTAAATTGCGAGCCGCTACCTCGCCATTCTCTTCAACTGGCCTATCCCATATTTTCTTAACTGAATAGCCTTTTAAATCAATCTTATATAAATCGTTATAAACACATATACCCTGTTCCTGTTTTCCTGTTTTGTTTCCAACACCACCATAAACATATAAAGCGGAATCAACCACGGTAATAGCGCTTAAATATCGTGGTGGAATTTTAGAATCTAAAGATTGACTAAGCCATTCTTTATTCTTTGAGCACTTTAACAACTCTGAGTTGTATAAATGAAAACCATATCCAAAAAGTTGAACTAAAGAAGAATCAATAGGCGAAATAAAACTATTGTGATGTTGATATTTAAGTTGCTGTGACTTGTTTATCGGTGTATTCCATTTATTGTTTACAAAATCGTAATTGGATACAATTTTATTTTCAAAATCATAATATTTAATTACGTTTTGTTTTGCATCAAAAATAAACTGGCATGAAATACTATCTGTTGCCAGGTGAGGCGTAAATGATTTTGCAGAAAATGTATTATTCTGAATGGAGTATTTAAACAGACTGGCTTTACTTATAAAATAAATATTTTCCTTTCCATCATAAACTGCATATGCTTTAGAGTCAAAACTAATAGTATTTTCTTTATGCCATTTTGTTCTGCTATCAATAATCCAATTTGGATTTTTTACATATGCAGCTAAACCTGTTTTTTCATCGTAAACCTTCGTTTCCTCGTGTTTCTCTAATTTCCACTCGTTTGTTATTATTTTCGGCTCTTTATATATCAATACATCTTTAACAACCATTGGAGGAACATCGTGTGTTGTGAATTTTGTATCTTCATTAGCACCAAAATAAACATCTATCTTACTGCCAAGGTTTAATTTATACGCAAAGTCATTCTCTTTTCCATTTAATATAAACTTAATTTTATTAGCTTTAGTCAGGAATTCAATTTTAACAGTATTCCAGTTTTCATTATCAAATGCATTAGTATTTGGGTTGAAAGAAAAATAGATGTCATCACCTGAAATAAAATATAAGTTTCGATTTGCATTTACAGGGTTATTCAATACCAAATCAAAACTCGTCTTTTTACCCTGAATAATTCTCAATACATATCCAAAAGATTGTTTTTCCTTACTGAATCTTACTTTAAATTCTATAGAAAAATAGTCGTTTTGTTGAAAAGTTTTATCTGAGGTAAGGCATAAAGAGGTTCTTTTTTCTTTTATATCATTGTAAGAATTAAAAGATAAACCATAATCAGTACTATCTGCAAAAGCATAAACTGTTACAAAAAGAAGTAGTATTATTGATAACTTTGTTTTCATTTATAACTCACAATTGTACATAAATATAATTATTATTCAATAATCGCTGATATATATTTTGAATCTCAAAATATGAATTATAGTAATAGATAACAAAAGTAGTATTAAATTTTTGATTTTATATGTAATTTTCATTCATTCATTCATTTAATTTTCTTCTTTTCATTATCCACTATTTCTCAAAATTGAGTTGATTCATCAAGTGGACTTCCAAATAAATGATGGATAAAAAGTTAAGCGACAGATTTATTAAAATTTGGTTTATTGTTATTAAATT
>JBAWXL010000241.1:0-7044 GCA_037144095.1 Bacteroidota bacterium | reverse complement strand
AACAATGCAGGAAAGCCATGAAACAAGAAGGCAGGGATTATGATTATCCTCAATTGATTAAAATGGCAACTTCAGCAAAGCCTTTCGAAGCTTTTATTGATATAGATGACAGCAGTTTTCTCAATCCTGAAAACATGTGTAAGGCAATAGAATTGTATTGTCAGAAGACTAATCAGACTTTTCCTGAAGATGATGGTCAGATGGCAAGAGTGGTGCTCGAATCACTTGCAATGAAATACAGATTAACCCTTGCGGAATTGAGGGAATTTAAGGAAATTGAAGAAATATACATCACCGGGGGCGGAATACACAATGAATTATTATGTCAATTTACGGCTAATGCTTGTAATTTGCCGCTCATTGCCACTTTCGCAGAAGGGAGTGCAGCGGGTAACCTGATGGCACAGGCATTGGGTGCAGGGAAAGTGAAATCGCAGAAGGAAATACGTGAAATAATGGCAGCGTCATGCTCGCCAAAGACTTATATGCCTGATGATTCGATAATTTGGCAAGAGGCATTTAGAAAATATCTTTCAATTATAAAATAAACACTCAAATGGATAGTAATACTTATCAGAAAAGACTTCAGGGAAGCTTACCCAAAATAGGGATAAGACCTTGTATCGATGGCAGACGCAGCGGTGTGCGCGAGGCTCTCGAAGATCAGACCATGAATATGGCGAAAATGGCGGCTGAATTCTTAACTTCTCATCTTCGCCATGCAGATGGCAGTGCGGTGGAATGCATTATTGCCGACACTTGTATTGGCGGGGTAACCGAAGCTGCAATGGCAGAGGAAAAGTTCGAAAGGATGGGCGTTGGACTTAGCCTAACGGTGACTCCTTGCTGGTGTTATGGCAGCGAAACCATCGACATGAATGCACAGCGTCCGAAAGCCATTTGGGGTTTCAACGGAACCGAACGTCCCGGGGCGGTTTATCTGGCTGCTGCGCTTGCCGGGCACAATCAGAAAGGGCTTCCTGCTTTTGGTATCTATGGAAAAGATGTCCAGGATGCAGATAGTAATGAGATTCCTGAGGATGTTAAAGCCAAATTGCTTCGTTTTGCCAAGGCAGGACTTGCTGTAGCTTCTATGAAAGGAAAATCATATCTCTCGATGGGCTCTGTTTCAATGGGAATTGCAGGTTCTATTGTGGATGCTGACTTTTTCCAAAGCTATCTCGGCGTTCGTAACGAATACATTGATATGAGCGAATTTACCCGTCGAATTGATGAAGAAATTTATGATAAAGATGAATTCAATAAAGCATTAATCTGGACAAAAGCCAATTGTAAAGAAGGTCGTGATGTGAATAAGGGGAAGAAAAGCAGGGCATCTTTAGATAAAGATTGGGAAACTGTTCTCAAAATGACCCTAATTGCCCGCGATTTGATGATAGGCAATCCACGACTTGCAACTTTGGGTTTTGGAGAAGAAGCCTTGGGACATAATGCCATCTTTTCGGGCTTCCAGGGACAAAGGCAATGGACCGACCACTTTCCTAATGGCGATTTCATGGAAGCCATCCTCAATTCATCCTTCGATTGGAATGGGATTAGAGAGGCTTTTATAGTGGCAACAGAAAACGATTCCCTAAATGGGGTTGCCATGCTCTTCGGGCACTTATTAAGCAATACAGCACAGGTTTTCTCCGATGTACGCACCTATTGGAGTCCCGATGCAATCAAAAGGGTGAGTGGATATTCAGTGGAGGGTCTGGCAGCAAATGGAATCATTCACCTCATCAATTCAGGTTCTTCGGCTCTTGATGGAAGCGGGCAGCAAACTATCAATGGAAAGCCTGCCATGAAACCTTTCTGGGAAATAACACAAGCAGAAGCTCAAAGCTGTCTTGATGCTACCTCCTGGCCTGTTGCCGATTTGGGCTATTTCAGAGGAGGAGGCTATTCTTCCTGTTTTCTAACTAAAGGAAACATGCCCATTACCATGTCGCGGTTGAATATTATCAAAGGTTTAGGCCCTGTTCTTCAAATTGCCGAAGGTTATACCGTAGAACTTCCCGAAAAAGTAAACAACATACTTATTGAACGTACCAATCCAACCTGGCCCACCACCTGGTTTGCCCCGCGTTTAACAGGCCAAGGTGCTTTCGCTGATGTCTACAGCGTAATGGCGAATTGGGGAGCCAATCATGGCGCTTTTTCCTATGGTCATATTGGCGGCGATCTGATCACATTAGCCTCCATGCTCCGCATTCCCGTTTGCATGCACAATGTTTCCAACGACAACATCTTCCGTCCCAGCGCTTGGGCTGCATTTGGCATGGATCCAGAAGGTTCCGACTACAGAGCCTGTACCACTTACGGACCATTATATAAATAAAATCAGACATTTATAAATACAAATAATCATGGAAAAGATTAAACTCACAACAAAAGAATTCCTTTGGCCCTTCATTTTCATCTCCTCATTGTTTTTCCTTTGGGGAATAGCGCATGGCATGGTCGACACCCTCGACAAGCACTTTCAACAGATATTACATCTAAAAAAATGGCAATCGAGCTTCATACAGTTTTCGCTTTATGGAGCCTATTTCCTGATGGCGCTCCCTGCAGGTTACTTCATGAAACGCTTTGGTTATAAAAGAGGTATCATATTGGGCTTGATGTTGTTTGCATGCGGTGCTTTCCTAATTGCAACCACAACTTCCTTCGAATCGTTCTGGGTGTTTCTTAGCTGTTTATTCATCTTAGGTTGCGGACTTGCCACGCTTGAAACCGCTGCCAATCCCTACACCACCAAACTCGGACCAAAAGAAACGGCTGAAAGGCGTATCAACCTTTCGCAATCCTTCAATGGCTTGGCATGGATAATGGGTCCCCTCATCGCCTTGTCCATCTACAGCAATCAATCGAGCGAAGCTGGCGAAAAGATGGTTTCCCTCATCGTTCCCATGGCCACCATAGCTATTGTGGTTTTCATAGTTGCCCTGCTGTTCATGAAGTTGCCGCTGCCTGAGATATTAGAAGAAGATGAGCTTCAGGCACATGGAATTAAATTGGAAGACCTCTCTAAAACTTCATCGTACAAACCTTTGATTAAAGAAAAGCATTTCGTGTTGGGAGTGATTGCCCAGTTTTGCTATGTGGCAGCCCAAACCGGCGTGTTCAGCTATTTGATAAACTTCGTAACCGACGTAGATCAAAACCCTCATTTCGATGTGGCCAATGGTCCTTATTTTCTTGCCATAGGCTTTGCTTTGTTTATGTTAGGCCGAATGAGCGGCAGCTATCTAATGGGAAAATTTAAACCCCGTACCATGCTGGCAGTCTATTCCTTACTCTGTGTTGCCCTATTGCCCGTCGTAAGTGGCTATTTCGGCTGGTTTTCCATCATCGCCCTCTATGCCATCTTCTTCTTTATGTCCATTATGTTTCCTACCATATTCGCATTCAGCATAAAAGACTTAGGTTCGAAAACCAAAAAAGCATCATCCTTCCTCGTAATGGCGGTGGTTGGCGGCGCCCTCTTCCCTCCTATAATGGGCGCTGTATCCGATGCTTATGGCATGTCGGCTGGCTTTCTCGTTCCAATTCCCTTGTTTCTCTACATCATGTTCTATGCGATGAAGGGAAGCAAAGTGAGATCAATTTAAAGCGCTCGCAAATCCTTTTGTCCCCTTTTAATTCAGCACTTTAATGTTGACTCAACAAGACATTAATCAAACTTCTTATTTAGAATAAGTACAAATTTCACTTTTTTTCAACAAAAAGTGCATATTTCTAAAATAATACTTGTTTATTCAAAAAAATAAATTACCTTTGCACGCACAAACTAAAAATAATAGTTAAGATCTAAAAGCAAAGATTTATCAATTAAACAACCATTTAAAAGCAAGTTTCTTCAACACTTAAAAGTTCAATTTCAAATCTATATATAATAAAAAATTATCACCCTAAGCAAATATTGTATTTAATAATAATCTAAAATCAAATAAAATTATGTTACTAAAAATCGGACAAGTAGTACCTTTTTCATTTGCAACAAGGTCTTTATATAACGCATATTATGATGCATTGGCATTATATTATAGCCAATTCGCAACGCCATATCTAACTGTTGTATGGCAACCACTAATTGATGATGCAGCAGCAATCATCGAAACCCTTGGCTTACGTTCCCAAAATGTAGAGGATACCAAAATCCGTAATGCCTATATGGACAATCTGCCTCCCATTCTCAAAGATTTAAAATACAAAGTAAAAAAATGTATAAAAGCAGGAACCATCACTGATAGTCTTTCCTCCTTTGTAATTGCAGCTTTCACAAAAAGCATCAGTCAAAAATCAAACTTTAATTTTCATTCAGCTTATGATATTTGCATCGCTAAAGTAACGTCCAACAAAGCTGCTTTAATAGCAAAAGGTTTCACACAATTACATATCGATAGCATTACCGACAATCATAATAGTGCCTGGGAAATACAACAAACTAAAATAGATTTAAGAGAAGAAATCAGCAATTTAAGCATTAACAATCAAAATATATTGAATTTATGCATCGATGAAGACAAAAAAGTAATCGAAGCACTCAAAGCCATGGCAGAAGCCACAAGCAATAAAGAATTATTAGAAAAAGCAACCCAAAAAGCAATTCTAAGCTCATTCAGTCCAATCCCTCCAAAAAATGCACGTCGTCGAAACATTCAAAAAGCATCAAGCATTATTATACGATCAAACATGCATGCCAAAAACCTTCTTCAACTAACCCTGTTAACTGATGTTGAAGTCATACTATATCGTGTTGAATTAAAAAATGATATAAACGAAACAGGCACAACACTTCATTATAATGTAAAATGGGAAGGTAAAAAAGCAAACATTCTCGGAACAGGCAACTATATAAAAATCACTAACAAAAGCACTTCAAAAAAAGCTGTAGTATTACTAAAAGAAATAGATGTAAATTTGAAATAATACCAATAAAGTCAATTACTACCGCCAAACATGCTGGCATAAAAGATAACCCAAAAGGCTAAATAGAGAAATAAAGTCTGATGAAAATAGTGATATTTATTATGATTACTCAGGTAATAAAATAATTTCACTGTAACCTTATTATCTCAGTAAAAATAATGGATGACCTGAAATTCAAACCTTATTATCTTATTAAACGAGCAGAAAGGTATAAACATAAAAACATAACTACCTTCAAAAAAGTTGGATTTTTTAAGTAAAAATAAATCATTACTGTCAAACTAATCTATAATTCTCCCTAACGAAACATTAATTTAACTCAGCATTTTTTCTCTACCTATATTTAATCCCTATAGTATAGCTTATTTTCCAAAATCCCTTGTTCTGTAAGGACATAATATCGGTAGAAATATTGATAACTATAAAATATAAGCCCCATCGGGGCGAAATATTCCGATATACACAACAATTAAGATATTCAGTATAATTTAAAATTTCCTTCAAACAACAATGAAATTAAATTTTGACTTTAAATAATTGTTTTCTTCTATAGATAAATCATTCTTCACACTAAATAAATCGCCCTTCACAATAGATAAATCGTCCTTCACAATAGATATATCGATCTCCACTGTAGATAAATCGTATTCCACAGTAAGAAATTCAATCTCCATAGTAGGTAAATCGCATTTCACAATAAGCAAATCGATCTCCACAATACGTAAATCGATCTCCACACTATTATTTAGAAGAATAAATACATTATTTACTATAATATAAATCCAACTTCTCATTCTGAATATTAAATATAAAATTAAATATTGACGATTAGCCAAAATTGAATATCAACTTTGATGTAAGATAACTCGTAAATAATTATTTCGATTACATAAAACATTCATATTTCAAATAAATTACATTTATAAGTATCAATGAAATATTTCTGTTGCATAATAAAAACCCAATGCGCGACAAACATTTCATAAGAATAGAGCGAGGAGGATTGCTAAGCCGAGAGCAACACTACCTCATGATGAAATGGGCATGTGCCTGTGCCGAACATGTATTGTTTCTCTGTGAAAATTCTGCACAACAACGTTTGATTATGATTTTAAATATAGCAAATCAATGGAAAACAGGAAAAGCCACCGTGGGTGAGGCACGAAATGCCGCCTTAGAAGCCATAAAGCTTGCCCGTGAATCGGATAATCGTACCATAGTTGCCGTAACCCGTTCGGTGGGTCATGCTGTTGCCACAGCCCACATGGCAGATCATGCTTTGAGAGCCGCAGACTATGCTTTAAAAGCCATTAAAACTACAAATAATGCGGTGGAAACAGAAAGAATATGGCAGAATGAGCAATTAGATGCTGAGATTGCTGAGATTATTTCAAATGCAAGGAATAAATAAAGGAAATTGGTGCAAAGAAATTGGTGATATTTTTTAAAGACTTGATTTGTTATTATAATATTTTTACTACTTTTGATTCTTCAACTTAAAAACACATTAAATTGACTATTGCAATAAAAACTATCTTATGAAAAAATTTAAAATACTGATTTTATTAATCTTAATTTCTGCTTCTTCGGCATTTTCGCAGGAAAAGTCAGTTGGGGCTTTCGATTCGAAATATCTAAATTGGTATAACTTAGATTGGAAAAATGATCATGTAATGGGTGCAAGTGTTGATAAAGCTTATAAGGAAGTGCTAAGTCATCTAACGATTAAAAAAATAATTACGGTAGCGGTGATTGATGGCGGAGTGGATGTGAATCATGATGATTTAAAGGGGAAAATATGGTCGAATCAATTAGAAATAGAGGGCAATGGCATTGACGACGATAAAAATGGTTTTATTGATGATGTGCATGGCTGGAATTTTATTGGAAATACGAAAGGCGAAAATGTGATTAGTGAGAATTTTGAATACACACGCCTGTATAAGCTTGGAGCCAGCCATGCGGATTATGTGAAAGCAAAGAAAATGTATGATGATGAAATGATTAAAAGAACTAAGGCAAAAGAGAATATTAGTCGTCTTGAATATAAATACATTACTTCCAAACAACTCATAAAAGATTCGACGGGTAGGAATGTGACTAAGC
>JBAWXL010000240.1:0-7119 GCA_037144095.1 Bacteroidota bacterium | reverse complement strand
CATATCCGAATATCAACAAGTTAAGTAATGTAAAGCAAGAGAAAGAATATATAGCACTTTATCTCGAAAACAAATACATAAAAATCTGTGTCTTGCCGGAGTTAGGTGGTCGGCTTTACACAGCGGTAGATAAATCGAATGGATATGATTTTATTTACAGAAATAATGTAATTAAGCCAAGTTTAATCGGTATGACCGGTGCCTGGATTTCAGGTGGTGTAGAATGGAATATTCCACACCATCACCGCGCTTCAACCTTTATGCCGGTGGATTATAAAATCGTTGAAAATGCCGATAGTAGCAAAACGATTTGGGTAGGTGAATATGAAAAACGTTCCCAAACACGCTGGTGCGTGGGAATGACCCTTTATCCGGACAAATCGTATGTTGAGTGCTCAATTAAAGTGCTGAATGTAACACCGATTGCCAATAATTTTTTGGTTTGGGCAAATACGGCAGTAGCTTCCAACAAAGATTATCAGGTCATTTTTCCACCCGATGTGGAACGGGCGACATACCACACAAAATCTGAATTTACCGATTATCCTATTTCGCATCA
Source organism: Bacteroidota bacterium (assembly GCA_037144095.1). Taxonomy (GTDB): domain Bacteria; phylum Bacteroidota; class Bacteroidia; order Bacteroidales; family CAIXTV01; genus CAIXTV01. The sequence continues at coordinate 6,560 of JBAWXL010000240.1, read as the reverse complement.
GATTTATCAGGGAATCGATTTCAGAAATACAGATATAAGTTGGTGGAAAAACACATTTTCTCCTACCTCATTTTTTGCTTGGGATAGCAAACAGGATTTTATGGCCGGTATCGACCACGGTAGAAACACTGGAACAGTCGTAGTAGGCGATCACCATATTTTTACCGGAAAGAAATTTTGGAATTGGGGGAATAATGAGGTTCAACGCTTGTGGGATCAAATGCTGACCGATAAAGATGGACCATATTTGGAATTGATGATGGGAATGTATTCCGATAATCAGCCGGATTATAGTTGGAACAGTCCGTTTGATGGGAAAGATGGGAAAATGTATTACTATCCAGTCAAAGGTTTGAATTCAATCAAAGAAGCGTCGAAAGACATTGCGTTGAACGTTGAATTAAAGACTGGAAAAGCAATTATTCAGATTGTTTCTACTTCCAACATGAATAATTGTACGCTAAGCTTATCGAATGTAGGAACTGAAATTTTGAGCGAAAAAGTAAATCTTGACCCAACAAAAACCTTTGTTCGTGAAATTAAAGTACCAACTAATCTTAAAGAAGAGGATTTAGCGGTAAGTCTGAAATTGGCTGACAACAAGCAAATTATAAGTTATATTCAACCCAAAAAGAAAAATGATCCGGAACCTGAAAAATATGTTCATCCTTCAAATCCTTCACAGCTAAATAATGCGGATGAATTATATCAGGCTGGATTGCGGTTAGAACAATTTGCAAATGCCATTTATGAACCATTGAAATATTATAACGAAGCCCTTAAACGTGACCCAAATCACATTCTTACCAATACAAAACTGGGTGAGTATTATTTGAAAATTGGCAAAAACGAACAAGCCAAAACTTATTTAGAAACTGCTGTTAAAGCACAAACAAAGAAATATACCGCTCCAAAAAATGGAGAGGCAGTTTATTATTTGGGACTAACCTTATTTTATCAGGAAAAATATACTGAAGCTTACGATATGCTTTACAAAGCAACTTGGAATGCTGAGTTTGCTTCACAATCGTTCTATTTGCTGGCTGTAATTGATTGTTTGAATGGAGATTATTCAAAAGCTTTTGACGAATTAAATGTTTCTATTAGTCGTAATTCAAACAACGTGGAAGCATTAAGTTTGTTGGCAATTATTCAACGAAATCAGGGAAATTTAGCTGAAGCAAGCAAGATACTGAAAGTAATTGAACAAATTGATCCACTCAGTCAGACAGCAGCTTTTGAAAAGTATCTTTCTGAAAAGAAATCAAATTCAGCAGAAGCAATAAAAAAACTTATTAATTTCCTACGTGATGAACCGGACAGCTACCTGGAAACTGCTTCTCGTTATATCATGGCAGGTTTTTACAAAGATGCTCAGGAATTGCTTCAGGTTGCTTCGAATTCGGTAAATAAAACTTCTTCGGCATATCCCCTAACATATTATTATTTAGGATATTGTAATTCAAAAACAGGAAATGCTGGAAATGCAACAAGCAATTATGCAAAAGCGTCAAAACAGAATCTGAATTATTGTTTTCCATTCGGAATGTGGTCTGCAAAAGTGCTTAAAGATGCTATAAAATCTAATCCAAACGACGCAACAGCACATTATCTGCTCGGAAATTTAGAATGTGACAATGACCCACAACTTGCTTACATTGAATGGACTAAATCGGCAGAATTAAAACCGGCAGCCATGACTTTCAGAAATCTGGCTTTTTTGGATGGAAATCAGTTTGACAACCCCGATAAAGCCATGCAAAATATGCAAAAAGCAATCGATTTAGATTCGACCAATCCGTTTTTCTTATTGGAATACGACCAATATGCCGAATATAAAGGAGTTAACCCGAATGAAAGATTGCAATTTTTGGAAAAAAATCACGACCTGACAACTTCGTGGGACAAAACCAACCTTGTAAGGGTTGAACTTCTGACTTTTACAGGACAATATGACAAAGCAATAGAAATACTTAAAAACCAACATTTCTTTATTGCCGAACGAACAGCACTCAACCCACATGCTTCATGGACGAATGTACTATTGGGTAGAGGAATTCAATACCTGAAAAACAACCAACCCGATAAAGCCATTGCAGATTTTAGTGAAATTTTCCGCTTTCCACGCAATTTGGAAATTTCGAGGGATTCAAAAATTGTAATAGCTAATTACTGGTTGGCAAAAGCGTACCAAATGAAAGTTAATAAAAAAGAGGCAATAAAATACCTGAATTTAATGGCAAACGATAATCAAACTTACACTGGTTGGGGAGCGAAACAAAATCCGTTGATATATTATTTCAAAGGATTGGCATTGAATGAATTGGGTAAAAAACAAGAAGCAACAGAACTGTTTAATAAAATGATCGAAACCGGAAATAATCAGGTGAATATGATATATCACGAAGCATTGCAGGATAAATCGGTAAAAATTCAACAAGCTCATAAACTTACTAAAGCAGAAGGATATTTGTATTTGGCTTTAGCAAATGTAGGGCTTGGAAATGGACTAAAAGCCAAAGAATTTAACACCAAAGCATTGGAAATTGTTCCGGGTTTGTATGATGTAAAAACTTGTGAATCAGCTATTTAGTTTAATTCTATTAAATAATTATAAAATATTTTTATCATGGAAAAATTTGCTTTTAAAATGAAATTACTGCCCGGAAAAAAAGAAGAATACATATATCGACATAATAATATCTGGCCAGAACTCAGCAAGTTGTTGAAAGATAATGGAATAAGTGATTACAGCATTTTTTTAGATGAAGCAACCGACACCTTATTTGCGGTTCAATATGTTTCGGGAGGTTCTTCACAGGATTTAGGAACAACAGAAATAGTTCAAAAATGGTGGGCATATATGGCTGATATTATGGAAACTAATCAGGATAACTCACCAGTTTCAATACCGTTGGAAATGGTTTTTCACATGGATTAAAAGGATAATATACAAAAAACTAAAAATTTATTATGAAATTAACTCAGTATTTTTCAAAATTGTTCGTACTCATAGTTTGTATTTTTTCAAGCAATATATCTGTATTTTCAATCGATAATCGCAGTGAAGCAAAATCTTTATATGTTTATCCTGCTTTGCCTAAAAATCAATACATGTCTTATCGTTATCAGGTTGCCGTTAGGGAATCAGGTTCTGATAAATTTCAGTCATCCTATGTTTACAAAGAGATTAACAACGACAGCAGATGGCAAACAAATTGGCCTTTCGACGAAGTATATATGTCTGCCGAAAACCATTTTACAACATTTTCTTTCAGTAAAAATGTGGAAGTGAAAATTACACTGCCAGTTCGCACTAAAATTTCAAATGTGGTTGTACGTCCATTGTCAAAAAATTTAAAGGCTACTATCAGTGGAAATACGATAACCATTCCTATGGATAAACCGGCCAATATTTATGTCGAAATTGATGGTGAAGAACGCTATCCATTGTTTATATTTGCCAATCCCTTGGAAATAAATGCCCCAGCACCGGATGCAAAAGATACCAATATTATCTATTTTGGTCCCGGAATACATGATGTAGGTTACGAAAAAGGGCCAATGCAAAGTATTCCGGTTGGCAAAACAGTTTACCTCGCCGGAGGCGCTTTTGTCAAAGGAAGGTTTAAAACTACAGGTGTGGCTGGAACAACAACTTTCCGTGGTCGAGGGATACTATCTGGAATTAATATTCCCGGCTATTCAACTTACAGAGGGATGATTGATGCAAATATTGGCTCTGTAAATGTTGAAGGGATTACTATTTTGGATGCACCTCAGGGTTATCAGGGAATTATTGCTTATGGCAATGGATCAGTAGTTGATAATGTGAAAATGTTGAGTTGGGCTATGGAATCCGATTCTGGTGTGCTTGGTGCTAATTCTATCCTTCAAAACTGTTTATTTAAAATTTGCGATGATGCTCTAAAACCCTATCGGGAAGGTATGTTGTTGAAGGATAATGTAGTCTGGTTACAAATGTGCGGATCAGCTATTTTATTGGGTTGGAACAGCATTGAACAGGGCATTAATCCGGTGATTTCGGGATTGGATATAATTGCTTGCGACCGTGGTGTTAAAACGAAACCGGATGGAACGCATCAAGCCATTATAAACTTGAAAAACAGTAACGGTGCAACGTATAAAAACATTGTCATCGAGAATGTACGCGTTGAAAAGAAACCTCATAATTTGATTGGAATTGACATTAAACAAACTGACCCAAATTGGGTAAAAAATCCAAAATTCAATATGGGACTTGGATCAATAGATGGATTGACATTCAGGAATATTACAGTAAGTGATATGCCTTCCATTCTGAGTTTCTTTAATGGAAATGGTGAAGTCACTCCAACTAGTAGAGGGGATATTAAAAACGTAACTTTTGAAAACGTAAAAGTTGCAGGAACGCTTATCACAAAAGATAATGCTGATAAATATATGACTCGAGCAGGAAACACATCTAACTTTGTTTTTAAATAAATTCAAAGTATTCCAAAATAAAAAAAACAAAAAGCAATATATTATGAAAAATCAAAATTTAAAAAAACTCTCTTCCGGAGTATTATTTACATTAATTCTTATCGCATTCTCGGTTATATCCTGCAAACCGGATGAACCTCAACTAAAAAAAAGCAGCCAAAAAGCTATAGTTCATTTTGTTGTCGTTCAGGCAGATAGTGTGAGTATAAATCCTCAGGCATGTAAAGTCATAATTTATTTTAAATATGGTTCTACCGTTAAGAAATTGGCTCCAATATTTACTGTTTCTGATTCTGCTAAAGTAACACCAAACTCTGGTGATAGTATTGATTTTTCTAATGGACCGGTAAAGTTTGTTGTAACTGCTCAAGATGGAAGTATTCAGAACTGGTCAGTTGCTGTCAAAATTTCAGATTATGTCGTAGGTCAGAATGCTCTTTTTACTTATCCGGCTCTTCCCGATAATTTAAATATGTCCGAACGATATCAGGTAAGTGTGAAAATGACTTCCGACAACGTGCTGAAAAGTTCCTATGTGTACAAGGACATTAATAATGATCCAAGATGGTTGACAAACTGGCCTTATGATGAAGTATATATGACAAAGGAAAATCATTTTACTAGTTTTTCATTTAGTGGTCAGATTGTTGTACAGGTTACTATGCCGTTACGGACAACCATTTCAACTGTTACAGTTCGTCCGTTGGCAAAAAATGTGAGAGCAACTATTATTGGTAATGTGATTACAATTCCGATAAGTAGTACAGGGAATTATTATCTGGAAGTGGATGGAGAACCTAAATTCCCACTTTTCATATTTGCTAATCCGGTTGAAACAAATGTTCCTTCGGCTAATGATCCAAATGTAATTTATTACGGACCTGGTATTTATGATGTTGGATACGATGGAGGTGTTATGCAAAATATTCCGGTTGGTAAAACAGTTTACTTAGCTGGAGGTGCTTATGTGAAAGGCAGATTTAAAACTACCGGTGTGGCTGGAACTACAACATTACGTGGTCGTGGTATTTTAGCAGGAACTCAGATACCAGGATATTCAACCTACAAAGGAATGATTGACGCTAATAGTGGCTCCGTAAATGTAGAAGGAATTACTATTTTGGATTCACCTCAGGGTTATCAGGGAATTGTGGCTTATGGAAGTAACTCTATTGTAAAAAATGTAAAATTTGTGGCTTGGGCTATGGAGTCTGATGCTGGTCAACTTGGCACTTATTCAACCGTTCAGGATTGCTTCTTTAAAATTGGAGATGATATTTTGAAAGTGAATCAGGTTGGACAAATATTTAAAGACAATGTTGTATGGCAACAAATGGCTGGTTCTGTTATCCAATTGGGTTGGAATAGTACAGAACAAGGAATTAACGCTTCGGTTTATGGTCTCGATGTTATTGGTTGCGACCGAGGAGCTAAGAATACTTCAGATGGAACCGTTCAGGCCATTGTAAACCTGAAAAACAGTAGTGGTGCAACTTACACCGGTGTTACTATTGAAAATGTTCGGATTGAAAAAAGACCTTATATGCTTTTTGGGGTGGATATTAAACAAACCGACCCGAACTGGGTAAATAGACCTGAGTTTAATGTTGGTCTTGGTTCTATAAACGGTATGACGTTTAGAAATATTACATCATCCATTATACCAACCAGAACAAGTTATTTCAATGGCAATGGTATTGTAAATGCAACTAGTAGCGGTGATATTAAAAATGTTACTTTTGAAAACTTGTTAGTTGGTGGAACTTTGGTTACAGCATCAAATGCAAGCAGTTACATTACCTTGATGGGTAATACAAATTATTTTAATTATCGATAATTCACGAGAAAAAACTATTAAATGAAAAATAATTTAATTAAACTGCTTATAAATTGCTTGTCATGCAATACTATTGTAGTTTTATTTGCTATTCTTTCGGTAATTACTGTTCAGGCAGCTTCAGTTACAGTTTATCCTGCACTTCCCGGCAATCTTTACAAATCGGATCGGTATCAGGTAGATGTGAAGCTTGTTTCCGATGGATCTATTCAGTCTTCGTATGTAATAAAAGACCCAA
>JBAWXL010000239.1:0-7154 GCA_037144095.1 Bacteroidota bacterium | reverse complement strand
AATACGTATACTACGAGCAAAGTTCACGAGAACTTTTAGCATAATACGTATACTAGGAGCAAAGTTCACGAGAACTTTTGGCATAATACGTATACTACGAGCAAAGTTCACGAGAACTATTGGCATAATACGTATACTACGAGCAAAGTTCACGAGAACTTTTAGCATAATACGTATACTACGAGCAAAGTTCACGAGAACTATTGGCATAATACGTATACTACGAGCAAAGTTCACGAGAACTATTGGCATAATATGTATACTAGGAGCAAAGTTCACGTGAACTATTGGCATAATACGCTGACGATGCCCATTCTGCACAACATACTCTTTTCTAGTATGCTTAGGATTCAAAAAAATGCCATAACTTGATTGGTTTTACAAAATAATATTTGCTTTCTTTTATGCTAATTACTGCATATAATCAAGCAGATACACTATCGTTTCATGAACTTTCCAGAGAAAAGTTAAAATTCGGTCTTGAATTTCAGATAATTTGCGATTAGTCCACCCTTCAACCTAATCCTTCGCATACCCAAAGCGTTTCAATTGCAAATCATTGTTAAGCCAGTTGTCGCTCACTTTCACTCTTAATTCGATAAATATTTTCGTTTGCAGAAATTCTTCCAAATCGAGGCGAGCTTCGATACCCACCTTTTTAATGGCATTCCCTTTTTCGCCAATAAGAATAATTTTTTGCGATTCCCTTGCCACATAAATCGTGGCAGAAATATGCGTAATATTCTCCAATTCCTTAAACTGCTCCACCACCACTTCCACTGAATAAGGAATTTCTTTTTTATAATTCAACAAAATTTTCTCACGTATAATTTCAGAAGTAAAGAATCTGAGATTGCTATCTGTCAACTGATTTTTGGGGAAATAAGGCTCGCAAACCGGCAATTTTTCAAGAATCAGGTTTAAAATACTTTCCAGATTTACTTTCAAAAGGGCCGAAATACTCACAATATCCGCATCAGGGAATTGTTCATGCCAATATTCTGCCGTTTTTTCAAGAATAATTTGATTAGAAATATCTATTTTATTAATCACCAAAATTACCGGAACGCCCGATTCTTTAATCTTATTTATAATATCCTGATCCGACTTCATCAGTCCGGCTTCCACAATATATAAGAACACATCAGCATCTTCGGTGGCACTGAGTATGGTTTTCAGCATGTTTTTGTGCATACCGTTATGCGGGTTTAATATTCCCGGAGTATCAGAATAAACAATCTGAAAATCATCACCATTGATAATGCCTTTAATACGATGTCGCGTAGTTTGTACTTTTGAAGTAATAATAGAAAGCTTTTCTCCCGTTAGGGCATTCATTAATGTAGATTTTCCCACATTAGCATTTCCGATGATGTTTACAAATCCTGATTTATGTTCCATGAAAAATATTTTTTTGAAATTTAGTGCAAAGTAACAAAATATATGTACATTTGCAGCGCTGAAATTAATTCAGACCAAATATTGCGGGATGGAGCAGAGGCAGCTCGTCGGGCTCATAACCCGAAGGTCACAGGTTCGAATCCTGTTCCCGCTACAAACTACTAACAATAAGCCCTGTATATTCAGGGCTTTTGTTTTTTCTGTGAAAATAAATCAAGAAAAAGGGTTTATACATCACCTAAGTTTAATTTAAAAAATTTACTTCAAAAGCTGGATTATTTCATTCACGTCAGTAAATTCATTGCTTTTTCCCACCAATTTCTTATAAAATAAAGCATTTTATTTGTTTTATATGGCATTTTTCAGTTAGGGAAAATTATCTGATTTATATTTTTCGGTTTAGGCAAGATAGAGCAAATATCTGCTTTGTCATACCTTGCAACTTCCAGGTAAGTCAAAACATGTACTTTGTGGCTTTCCACATTTCCCAATAGCCACAAAGCACGTGCTTTGCCCTATCCGGCAAATGCCGAATAAGCCAAAGTACATGCCTGGAAGCAAATCCACATCTTCCAAATGGGGCAAAGTATATGATTTTACCTAAGCGGCATCTTCCACATAAGGCAAAGCACTTGCTTTTACTTATTCAAGCATTCCAAATAGTCATAAAGCGTTTGCCTTGCTATATAAGGGATTTGACGTGAGAAATGAAATCTGAATTTGATACTTTCATGAAAAATAATTCTATAAATAAAAAAAAACTTTGTAGGATTATGAAACTTATTATCTTTGCCGCCTATTAAGATTATTAACTAAATTCAATTTTTATGAAAAAAACAAATACAATTAGTTTTGAGACTAAGCTTAAAGCTTACTCAACAATAGCAATGGGTCTGATAGGTGTAGGGGCCTTAAATGCTCAAATCGTCTATCACGACGTAAACCCTGATCAAACATTAGTAGCTGACTCTGTTGGCAACAATATGGATGTGGATATGGATGGGGATGCAGTTATTGATTTTCAATTCAATTTCAGGACTTATGGAACCGGTCTTGCAAATATTCAAGCTAATTTAATGTCAGGAGCTGATACTACTAACAATAAAGTAATGACTACCTTACAGGGCTATACCGCATTTGGATATGCATGTGCTCTTGCACTGAATGCACCTATTGCTCCTGGTGATGCTAACTTCAGATTTGGCGTAGGACAAGCTATTCTTGCTTCTGTTTATGGTGGTACATTATATGGACATTGTGGCACCGGAAGTGATGTATATTTAGGTGTACAATTTACAATCGGAACTGCTAAACATTACGGTTGGATTAGAGTATCCGGTGTTACCTCAAACGGATCTACTGGTACTGTTAAAGACTGGGCTTATCAAAGTACAGCAAATACACAAATCTTAGCAGGTCAAATGGTACAATCTGTGAATGAATTAACCCCCGAAAACATTAACATCAATGCTTTTAATGGTAAATTACATGTACGTTTCAATACCGCAATTGAAGGAAATGTTAGCGTTATGAACCTTATGGGACAAGAAGTTTTAACTTCACGCATCGACAATCGTAACATGGTTTTAGATGTTTCCAATTTAGCAAAAGGAGTTTATGTTGTTACCGTAAAATCTAACACTGAAGTCTACACAAAGAAAGTTAGTATTAACTAATTATAGACTGAATATAATTTAAAAGGGGGCGATGAACCCCCTTTTTTATTTGAAAATAAATAATTCTGATCTTGGAATTTGAAATTTGGGACTTTGAATTTGGAATTTTAATAAAGCGTAAAGAATGTTATCCTGTAATAATCTATCAGTAGTTTTTGGTGGCGAAACCCTCTTCGAGGAAATAAGCTTCAATGTAAATCCCCGCGATCGCATTGGGCTTGTTGGTAAAAACGGAGCCGGTAAAACTACGCTTATGCGTATTATTTCGGGGAAAATGGAACCCGAAAAAGGTTCAATAGCCAAACCTTCAGACATGACCGTGGGCTATCTTCCACAAGAAATGCAGATAAAGAGCAACCGTACCATTTTTGATGAAACCCTCACCGCCTTTGATGAAATTCTGAAGATTGAAGCCAAAATACAAAAGATAACGCATCAGCTTGCCACCCGTGAAGATCATCATTCTGAAGCCTACAGCAAACTCATCAGCCAACTGAACGATCATAATGAGCATTTCGCCATGTTGGACGGCGCAACCATAGAGGCTGAAACAGAGAAAATATTGCTTGGCTTAGGTTTCGATGCAAACGACATCACCCGAAACATCAACGAATTTAGCAATGGTTGGCAAATGCGTGTCGAATTGGCTAAACTAATCCTACAAAAACCTTCACTTATATTATTAGATGAGCCTACCAACCATCTCGACATCGAATCCATTCAATGGTTAGAAGACTTTTTGATAAATTACGCTGGAGCCGCCATGATAGTTTCGCATGACAGGGCCTTCTTAGACAATGTTTGCAACCGAACCATTGAAATCACTTTCGGGAAAATTTACGATTACAAAGCAAACTATTCGGAATTTATTAAACAGCGACACGACCGCATTGTGCAGCAGCAAGCCGAATATACAAATCAACAAAAGCAAATAGATGCTGTTGAAGATTTCATCGAACGTTTTCGATACAAAGCCTCCAAATCGCGACAGGTGCAATCGAAAATAAAAATGCTCGATAAGTTAGATCGCATTGAAGTGGATTTGATTGATAAAAGCAGCATACATTTCAGGTTTCCCGAAGCCCCTGCATCTGGAAAAGTAGTGATTGAAGCCGAAAACGCTTCGAAGAAGTATGGCGAAAAGCAAGTGCTTAAAGGCTTAGACTTTATGATGATTAAAGGCGAAAAGCTTGCATTTGTGGGCCGCAATGGCGAAGGCAAAAGTACGCTCGTTAAAATGATAATGAAAGAAATTGATTTTGACGGTAAACTTGGCATTGGCTTCAATGTGAGCACAGGCTATTTTGCTCAAAACCAAACAGCCTTTCTCGATCCTGATAAAACTGTTTTTGAAAGCATTGATGATGTTGCGGTAGGCGATGTAAGAACCCGCATTCGCAATATTCTCGGCTCATTCCTATTTAGTGGCGAAACCATCGACAAAAAAGTAAAGGTATTATCCGGTGGAGAAAAAACCCGCCTTGCCCTCGCTAAGCTGCTCCTGACTCCTGTTAACTTGCTTATTCTCGATGAACCTACCCACCATTTAGATATGCAATCGAAAGACATTCTAAAAAATGCCTTGTTGCAATATAGTGGAACCCTGATAATTGTATCTCACGACAGAGATTTTCTTCAGGGGCTAACCAACCGCGTGTTTGAGTTCAAAAACCAGGGCATAAAAGAATACCTCGGCGATATTTACGACTTCCTCGATGCACGCAAACTCCAAAGCCTTCAACAGCTCGAAAAGAAAGCCAATCAAACAGATTTCGCCCCCGAAAAAGCAGTTTCGCAGAACAAACTCAACTATGAAAAGAAAAAAGAATTAGATAAGGAGCTTCGTAAAATTCAAAACCAAATTGAAAAATGCGAATCAAGGATTGAATCGCTTGAGAAGCAAATTGCCGAAAAAGAACACATCCTTCATCACCCAGACGATTTCCCTAAAGAGATGAAAAACAATACCATATTTCAGGATTACGAAGACCTGAAAACACAATTATCCGCCGTAATGAATGAATGGGAACATCTGAATTCAGATGCAGAGGAGTTTATGAAGAACAATTCTTTTTAAGAATCACTCAAAAATCCCGTGTCGACAATTGATTGGTAACCGCCAACAATTCTGCTTTATTGGCATCAGCAACGGCTAAAGAGTCAATAATTTCAAGCGATTTGACATGATATTCATTCATGCATTCTTCCGTATGTCTCGGAATATCAAGTTTCATGTAAATATCTTTTATTTCCCTAATCTTTTCTTCAGCATCAAAATCGGTATGGCTGTAATATTTCAGCAGGCAAGCTTTTTGTTCGGCTGAAGCAATTTCAAGGGCTTTAATAAAAAGAAAAGTCTTTTTATTGGTCAATATATCGCCACCCGAAATCTTTCCAAATTTCTTTTCGTTTCCAAAAGCATCCAGCAAATCATCTTTCAACTGAAAAGCCATTCCCAGATTAATTCCCAACTGATACATCTTTTCGCATTCAACCGCCGAAGCACCTCCTATCAAAGCTCCGGTGGTCAAGCAACAAGAAATAAGCACAGCCGTTTTCAATCGAATCATCGTCAAATACTCTTGCATCGTAATCTCCCGCAAGGTTTCGAAATTCATATCATATTGTTGTCCTTCGCAAACCTCAATTGCTGTTTGAGTAAATATTTTCAAAATATCAGGTAGAAAAACAGGTTCAGTTTTCGATAATTCACGATAAGCAATGGCAAACATCGTATCGCCCGAAAGCAATGCAATATCGCTGTTCCATTTACTAAACACACTCGATTTCCCTCTTCTGATGGGTGCTTTGTCCATCACATCGTCGTGCACCAGCGTGAAGTTGTGGAATATTTCCAGCGCAATAGCAGCGCAATGTGCCTTTTCTATTTTTCCACCCATCATGTCGCAAGCCATCAGGCAAAGCACCGGCCGCAGGCGTTTCCCGCCCATAGCCAAGGCATATTCCATGGGTTCATAAAGTTCCTTTGGTTCGCCAACCATCGAAACAGTTTCCAGCAGTTCGTCAGTCTTTATTAGTAAATCGTTGAAGCTAAACATTCGTTCAGTAAGTTTGATAAGTTAGTGTGGATTGGAAGCAATTTAGTCAATAATACTCAACAAATATTCTCCGTAGCCACTCTTTAACAGTGGCTGAGCAATAAGGTTCAATTGTTCTTTGCTGATAAACTTCATCCGATAGGCGATTTCCTCAATGCAACCTATTTTCAGGTTCTGACGGTCTTCTATCACCTGCACAAATTGTGAAGCCTGAATTAGCGAATTAAAAGTCCCCGTATCGAGCCATGCCGAACCTCTCCCAATAATTCCTACATTCAGTTTCCCTTTTTCGAGATAATATTTGTTCACATCCGTAATTTCATACTCTCCCCGTTTGCTCGGTTTGATGTTTTTGGCCACTTCTACCACGCTGTTATCATAGAAATATAAACCCGGAACAGCATAATTCGACTTAGGCTGCTCCGGTTTTTCTTCAATAGAAATCGCATTAAAGTTTTCGTCAAAGTCCACAACACCATAGCGATGTGGATCCGACACATGATAGGCAAAAACAACCCCTCCGTCCGGGTCATTGTTTTCCAACAAAAGGTCCTGAAATCCGGCTCCATAAAAAATATTATCACCCAACACCAAAGCCACTTTATCCTTGCCAATAAATTCTTCTCCAATCACAAAAGCCTGTGCCAGACCGTTCGGAATTTTCTGTTCAGCATACGAAAACCTGCAGCCCAAATTGTTTCCATCGCCTAAAAGACGCTCAAAATTTGGCAGATCTTCAGGGGTCGAAATAATCAATATCTCGTTTATACCGGCCATCATCAAAACCGAAAGCGGATAATAAATCATCGGTTTATCATACACCGGCATAAGTTGTTTGCTCACCGCAATGGTCAGTGGATACAATCGGGTGCCGGATCCTCCGGCCAGAATAATTCCTTTCATCACCTATTTTTTATTTTACAAAAGTAATATTAAATCATTTTGTTCGGATCCACCCATTGTGTAAATTGCTCGTCGGTGAGCAATCCCAACTCAATGGCTGCCTGTCGCAGGGTAG
>JBAWXL010000238.1:0-7179 GCA_037144095.1 Bacteroidota bacterium | reverse complement strand
CTTTTTTTCCGGGCAGTAATTTCATTTTAAAAGCAAATTTTTCCATGATAAAAATGTTTGAGAATTAATTTGACTATTTGTTTCAGCAGGTTTTATAATATAATAGTAATAAGAACGAGTTCATTATTCATATTTACTATTTCTAATTTTTAACTTCGAATGTATAAATTCCGGAACCAACAAGTATTACTGCTGAATTATCATTTTTCAGATAATCAGATATTTGTACTCCATTTTTAAATACTTTTGAAGTGTTAGTTAATGGCAAATACACATTTGCTGTAGTATTTACCGGTATCTGAATTTTAATGGAAAAGCTGTTAGCTGATTTCTGCCAATCGGTAGTAATCAATCCATACGGACAAAGAAAAATCCCCTTTGCTGAAGTTAAATCACCGATGCCTTGTGGACGGATTTTAATTTGTTTGAATCCAATCGAATTTTCTTCCTGCGAAATGCCAAGTATACCGCTGTAAAACCATTCCATAATATGTCCAAGCATTAAATGGTTGTTCGATTCATCCTCTAAGGCAGCCCATGATTCGGTAAGTGAAGTAGCTCCTTTTTTAAGCTGATATCCATAACCGGGAACATCGTCGCGGTTAATCATGTCGAACAAAGTCTTAGAAGCACCGCCTTCATCCAATGCCTGAACCAAAAAATGGAAACCTATATCGCCGGCAGTCAATGCATTATTGTTTTTTTTCAATGAATCAACCAAATTATTTAAAACACTCTTCCGATTTTGTTCATCAACCAGTCCAACACACAAAGGCATTGCCATAGATGTCTGACTTCCGGTAGAATATTCGTTTGTTTTTGGTTTAAAGAATTCACGATTGAACGATGTTTTAATTTCACTCGCCAACTTTTGATAATAAACAACTTCTTCTTTCGAATCAAGTACTTCGGCCATTCTCGCCAATAATACGGCATCGTAATAATAAATAGCAGTGGCAGTTACCGGAATAGGCGTCAATTGTGCTTTTCCTAATTTTTTTGGTCCTAAGTCGAACCAATCGCCTAATCCAAAGGAAATAATATGGTTGTTTGACTGATTTTTCAGGTATTCCACATATTTCTTTAACATGGGATAGTTTTTTAGCAACACATTTTTATTACCATACCATTTGTAAACCTGCCAAGCCATTACAACAGAAGCACTTCCCCACTCAGGAGAACTGGTAAATGCACCGCCAAAAGTCACATATTCCGGCGAAATAGACGGTACCAAGCCATCTTCGTGCTGTGAATCATTCATATCGTCCAGCAATTTGTTGTACAAATTATTGATATCGAAGTTGTAATGAATTGAATTTCCCATCAGGTAATTTTGCTCCAACCAACTTAACTTTTCACGATGCGGACAATCAGTCAGATAACTTTGCATATTGCTTTTTATCGCCCACTTTATCAAAGTATGTATGCGGTTAAATAGCTGATTTGAACATTCAAAAGTTCCGACTGCCGGATTTGAATTTCTGCTGTGCAACGAAGTAAGATTCAAAATAACAGGCAAATCCGTTTGTGTTTCTACAGTTGCCGGAACTGCTCCTTCAACTTGAATATATCTGAATCCAAAATAAGTGAATTGAGGTTGCCAGGTTTCTACATCATTGCTTTTCAGCGTGTATGTGTAATAATGGGGCTGATTTTCCCGTTCATTTTGGCGAAATAAACCAACAGAGTCAAGTAATTCTGCCGGAATAAGTTTAATCATCTGGCCACGCTTGCCCTTTACTTTCAAGCGAAAAGTCCCGGAAAGATTCTGACCAAAATCATACATGTACTTACCTTGCGAAGCTAACCAAACCTTCTTAACTGGAAATGAATCAAGCAATTGAACCGGATAATCAATTTCCGGAGCTAACATACCTTCACGCGATTTTACGTTAATTGCCGTCTTCCAATTGGTATCATTGAAATTATTCTTTTTCCAACCAACTTGTTCTAATTGAGCATCATAACTTTCACCACCATACACATTACTAAAGGTGATAGGGGATGGCGTTGTTTTCCAACTGGTATCTGAAACCATATTTTCTTCTGTTCCATCCTTGTATTCAATTTTTAATCGACAAATCATTTTTGGATTTCCCCACGAAGAAAAAAACTTGTAATATCGTTCTCTTGAAATATTAAAAAAACCGTTACCAAGCATCATTCCCAAGGTATTTTTACCTTCCTGCAAATCTTGGGTAATGTCGTAAGTATTGTATAAAACCCGTTTGTCGTAAAGTGTCCAACCGGGCGATAAGAACGAATTTCCAATTTTAGTTCCATTTAAACTTGCTTCATATTGACCTAAGCCCGTAACAAATAAATATGCTTTTTTAATATGTTTTTGTACCGAAAATTCTTTCCTGAATTGAGGTAGTACAGGCGTTTTGAAATAATTTTGATCTAATTTAGTGTTTTTCTTTTTTGAATAAAAATGGATGCCTTTTGTCAGATACATGGAATCCTGCATCTCTTCATAGCCAATCCACTGAGCATTTTTCCAATCGCTTTTGGTAAATAATCCGGTAATAAATTGTTGCGACTCACTCCAGGCAGAGACTTTGCCGAAGTTATCCCAAACACGCACTTTCCAATAATAGGTTTTTGCTGATTCTAATAAAGTATTGTTGAACGGTACTGAGATATTGTTCTCTGAGTTTGTCTTTTTTGAATTATAAATATCAAATTTCTCAGCTCTGAGGTTTTCCGGGGAAGATGCCATTCCAATTTGATATGCCGTTTGCCGGACATTTTTATCATCCGAGATAATCTCCCAACCGAACCGAAGTTCCTGAACATTGACACCGGTTGGATTAATTTTATTTTCGCATGTGGAAGCACCTATTTTCAATTCAGAGTGCAAATTTAATGTAAGAAGCAAAAAGCCTCCACAAAACAATAATCGGTTTAATTGATTGATCTTCATATCAATATAACATTTTCTAAAATGGTTTATTTCATTTCAATATTTTGTCTTAGATTCTTTATTTCTAAGGTAATTTTTGGCTCAAACTGATCACTTTTCATATATTCAATAAGTGAATGTCTCAGCTGCCTTGCCTCAATTCTTTTTTCAAGATTTGATTTCAGGTTAATAGAAGAAAATATCAGTTTACCTTTCCCAACTTTAGCTTCAAAAAGATTTGTCAATCGTCTGTTTTTAAAATAGTTGTCAATTACAGTTACCAATGGTTGAACCTTGAGACTTTCAATATTGATTGTTTTGGAATTTTTGCAGATATCCCACCATTGCCAATTGCTGTGAGTTTCTGTTGGGAAGTAAGAGAATGCTAGATTTTCCGGATTTATCAAAAGTCCCATTGTACCCACTTCACTACGTTGTTTCCAATCATTAAAATGAGTCGGACTCCAAAAAACAGGGAGGAATTTTCCGGCAAAACCCTTTATTTTATTCATTGGTGGCGAAAGCAACACATTTTTTCCCTCATTCAATGCTTTTTCAGCTTCTTCAAACGATTCGGTAAATAAAACCTGTTCTTCATTCACTGTTACTTTCTCAGGATAAACCCAAACAGTCCAGCTATTTGTATATTTTGTTCCTTCCAATGTTATTGAAAACTGCAATTGCTGAGCAGTTTTTATTTGAGAAAGATCAAATTGTATTTTTCCATATTTAGCAGTTTTTCCGTCAGTGATTTCGTTTACAGTTAATGTTTTTTCATGCAAAATGGAATTATTTTTATCTTTCAGCGTACAAGTTAGCTCCTGATTTTTAAGCGGTTGGAAATAATTTGTCACACCCACTTCGGCCTCAAAAGATTGATTGTT
Source organism: Bacteroidota bacterium (assembly GCA_037144095.1). Taxonomy (GTDB): domain Bacteria; phylum Bacteroidota; class Bacteroidia; order Bacteroidales; family CAIXTV01; genus CAIXTV01. The sequence continues at coordinate 3,390 of JBAWXL010000238.1, read as the reverse complement.
CGTATAAACTGCTTTACTGAACCATGCCAATGGCACCAATTCGGAGCAAAAATGCCGAAACACAGTACTATCAGTATAAGTCTTCGGTTGATAGAATACATTTAACATACCGATAAATGCTGTATTGGCAGGCCAGTCGCACAAAGCCAACAGTTGAAAACCGCTCATGTCATTTGTTTTCAACGCACGTTCAATTTCTTCTTTGTAGAGCAAAACTTGCAATTTTCCGCTTGCATCTACATAGTCAGCAACCACATTTGTCAATCCTTTCTTGTCAACATCCAATTTTATGGCTTGCAGATTTACCGGAGATAAAACTCCCGTATATTTGTCAATTTCGGTCAAATCAGGATAAGCGGCATGCTGTCCGATTTCGTGTGAAATAAAGGGTACTTTTACATATGAAACCGAATTTTCGTAGTCTTTATCAAATCGTGGATATTCTGTATTAAAAATTGACTGACCCCGAACCCAACCTTTCGCTGTTTTTTGAGTAATGAAAAAATCGTCTTCTTTTTCCGGATTTTCACCATGTCCTTTCTGAAAACTAAATGAACTTGTGGTGTAAAGAAAACGATTGTCGTTGGCTTTTAATTCAGAAACAATCTGATTGAGTAATTTATAATCACCCTCCAGTTCATTTCCCAACGAAAATAAGCAAAAAGAAGGATGATTGCCGTTTTGGGCAATGATTCGGTTGGCTTCTTCGCGAACAAACCGTACCACAGTACTGTCTTTCCCAAAATTCAGACTCCAGTTTGCAACTTCAACCTGAAGGTAAATTCCTAACTCGTCGGCTGCATCAAAAGCCGCTTTGGGTGGGCAATTAGTGTGAAAACGATAATGATTCAGACCAAAGGATTTACCGATTTTAAATAATCTTATCCATTCTGCTTTGGAAGTAATGGTATAATCAGTAGGTGGAAGAAATTTTACAGACAACGTTCCACGCAGAAAAACCTTTTTACCATTGATTAATAAAACTTTATCTTGCTTTTTAATTTTTCTAAAACCAAAATCCTGCGAAAAGTATTGAACAGGTTTTTCATTTTTCAACAAAATGGTTTCGAGCATATACAGATTTGGATTAAATTCATCCCATTGTTTGATAATTGAATCAATTTTTAAACTGTATTCCTTTTTATCATCGATATTATATTCATTTTCTGCAACTTCTTTCCACGATTTTTTATCAAATATCTTGAATTTTAGTTTATAATCGGCAGTGGTAGGAAACTGACCGGATACTTTTGCCTTTACAGTTTTAGTATCTGCATCAGCATTAATTTTTACACCTGAAATAAGCGTTTTGTCCGTGAATAAAATGCTCATATCGCCTAATAAGCCATTCCAATCACTTTTATAGGTACTTCCGCCAGTATTAAACTGCTTGGAATTATCAATACAAATCAATAATTCATAATCACCGGATTCAATGGAATTGCTAATGTCATATAAATGAGGAACGGACAAAGAACTTTGTGTTCCAATTTCTTTTCCATCAACGTAAACCGTTGAACGCCAAATGACACGTTCCAAATTCAAAAATGCCTTTTTGCCTTTTAATTCGGAAGGAATATTTATGGTTTTGCGATACCATGCCTTTCCTACATAATTTACTTTTCGGTGTAATCCTGCAAAGGTTTGGTGTTCCATTACCGGATTAAAGTCAATTTTCTTACCGATTGAAGCCATATCCAATGTGCCTGGCAATTGAACAGTATAATTAAACGAAACTTTATCAGCACCCACCGAAAGTGAATCCAAACCACATTCCCAATTTCCGGCAAGCGAAATTGGTTTTGGTATGGACTGACAATATCCATTCCCTATAATTAAAGAAATCCAAATTAGACAATGGATTCTATACTCCACTTTAAAATTGTTTAACCTATTCTTCACGTTGTGAGTTTTTTATTCTTCAGTGTATAAACAACCAGCATTTAGTTGTACTGCCCATGTTTTTTACACAACTCAATGAACTTCAAAACCCTTTGTGGTGAAACATCGTTTTGAAGTATATGCGCAGGTGCTATCATATAACCACCACCTTTACCTAAAATGGATATTTTTTCAATTATATCTTTTTCCAATTCTTCATCGCTACCGTTGGGTAATAAATCTTGTTGGTCGATAGCTCCCCAAAAAGCAAATTTATCACCAAAATGATCTTTCATATCCTGAGGTAAATGACCAGGAACGCCTGGTTGAACAGGATTAAATACTTCAAAACCAATCTCTTTTATGTCATCGAGCAAGGTAGCCACTGCTCCATCACAATGCAAAACAGGAATAATATCGGGATTAGCTTCCTTAAAGCGATCAACCATAAGCTTGTAATGTGGTTTTAGTTGTTCGCGAAAAGTTTCAGGTGGAATAATTAAGTTCATTTGAGTTCCAAAATCATCGCCAAACCAAATAACATCAACCCCTTTTTCAATCAGTCGAAGACCAATTTGGGTTTGATATTCAGCACAAGCTTCGAATAATGGAATAACATATTCAGCTTCCATCATCATATCAATCAAAAGTTTTTCCATACCTACTAATTGATGAGCAAGCGAAAAAACAGTTACCTCAATATCTCCAATTATCAGATAATCATTTTTATATTTTTTAACCAATGCTTCGGCATCCCTAAAACGACCCGGAGCATCAGGATTTGGAAAATGAAAAGCATCAATATCGGCTTTTGTTTCAGCATTAGCCAAAGGATATTCAAGCACTTCTACATAAATATCACCTTGCCTCATTCGCATTTGATATTCATTTAACCAAGTGTCATTTTTATCTTTTATAATGCGGAAATCATCAGAAACAGAAGCTCCTGTAACTATTATATCGCTACCTAAAGCCACTCTTAATTCGTTGGCACTGATACGATACGTCACATCTTCATATGGATTATCGGTATAGTTTACGGGTATTCCCATTTCTTTACCAAAATAATCGGCCAACTGCCGACATAGGTCAAACTGAATGGGAACTCTGTCGGGCAAGCCCGGCAATCTTTTAAATGCTTTTAAAACTCTTTCTCTTGAATTCATAGGTATTATTTTGTTATTTTGGTGAAATAGGGCAATCTATCAAGCGGAACTGTTATTTCATAGGTTTTACCTCCAATATAGTTTTTTCCATCGTCAGACAACCATTTTCCTTTTGGCAAAATCACGTTTCGGGTTGATTTGCTTTCAAGCACAGGTGCCACCAATATTTTATCACCCAACATAAACTGGTCAACAATGCTTTCGAAGCCCTGATTTGGAAAAACAAATTCCATGTTTTTTACTATTGGCTCACCATTTATTGCTGATAATTTAGCCAATTGCATGATTAGCGGTGTGAATTTTTGTCTTAATTTTACGGTGTTTTTTACTGCTTCAAAATGCG
>JBAWXL010000237.1:0-7187 GCA_037144095.1 Bacteroidota bacterium | reverse complement strand
CCAGAGTTTTTGCAACTCCCTAGAATTAATATTACGAATAGTGATAAAACCAAATTTTTCATATTGTTGATTTTATAAGTTTATTTAATATAACGTGAAAGTATTTCAATTTATTTTATCTATTTCTTTTTTTAACGTACTATGGATAATAAAAGTTTCAATATCTATAAAAATCTTGTATTTTTATAACTTCTAACTGTGTGAGGGATTTCAATTTTAAAGCAGTAACGTAACATAATTTCATGAGTTCCACTACTTCTGCTGTTAGAACCAAGCGCAGAAGTAGTAAGGTCATAAGAATAACCTATATTGAAATTTCTCCATTCCATGCCCAATATAATCATTACGGCGTCTTGAACTCTATAACCTAATCCACCCCAAAACCTATTATTATAACGAAGCAATACATCAATATCGTATTGAGCTGAAACAAAATCTGTTTTTATCATTGCAGAAGGCAATAATTCAAATGAAGGATTACTTGGGAAAGCCCAATCATAGCCTCCTTGTAAAAAATAGTGACGTTTCAAGGCTACTCCGGTTTTGGTTCCACTAGCCTGTATAATTTGAGTAGTAGATATTCCTGCATATAATTTTTGAGGGATTTTATAAAAAGCACCAAAAGAAATATCAGTAATCATATCGCTTTGAGTTCCACTTTGCCCATTTAATATTACAGGATCAGTCGTGCTTCCGCCAGATAATTCATCTCCAGGCTTAAATTTTGAAAAATCAATTGATTTATTATTAAATCCTGCTTGCAAACCGAGACTAAAACTCCCCAATCCCAAATTGAAGCGATAAGCATAAGCTAATTTAAGATTTAAGTTCGTTTCAAAGCCTAATTTGTCCTGATTTACAATTAACCCAATCCCACCATGAAGAAATCGAACTGGGGCATCAAGAGATACTAAAATGTCTTGTGGTCCTGCATTAGATTTATTCCCTTGTTTATCTTCTTGTTTGAAACCGGTATATTGCTGTCTATAGAAACCGGTTAAACATATTGCTCCATTCGTACCCGCATATGCAGGATTAAACGAAAGTATATTAAACATGTTTTGTGTATACTGTGGCTCCTGCTGTGAATAAGCAAAAATGCTGATATACAGTAAGGAAAAAAGAAGTAAATGTTTTTTCATATACATATGATTGTTAGTTTACACTTGGTTAAAAGAAAACGACCGCTAAAGTATAAAAATAAAATGGATTTAAACATATTCATGTTCATAAAAATAAAAAATAATTTAAAACAACCATATTCTACTTGTTATTCACTTGAAAGGTTACAATTTGTAATTCTTTTAATTTTATTGTTTAATACTCTTTTGAGGGGGTAAAAATACTAATATTATTATACGTAGAGCTATTTTATCGAAAAATATTTTCAATTTCATACTTTTTCAAGGGAAAAACCAGAATTTTATTTTCAAATTTATCGTTTTGGATGAATAATTTCAAGCCTTTTTATATTAGAAAAATGCCCGGATTTGTATATTTCCCGTATGAATAACCTTGGTTCCAGGTGATAATCTGCCATCGTAGATTAAATTTAATTGAATGTTTTTAGAGAGATTTTGTTGATATGATACTGACCAAAGCTGATTTGTACCTTTTAATAATCCTTCTAATAATTCATAAGAAATGGAAGTGTTTTGAGCTGAATTATAGTGTATTGAGATCAATGAATATTTCATCAGGAAATTTCCATTTTGCACGGAACGAAAGTTTATTTCAATCTGACCTCTGTGGATTTCTGCAAGGTCGTTGGGTTGATTAATTATGTTCCTTTTATTAGAGTATTTGTAAAGCAAACTCAATCTGATTGTGTTTAGAGGTTGATAAATGAATTCAGATTGCAGTTCATTTATGTATAAGGAGTAATTTTTATCGGCAAAATATTCCTCTTCTGTCTTTTTTTCGCTGTAATTGTCTTCAAAATTAAAAAGAAATTGTTTGAATAGATTAAATTTGAATTTTATTCCAATAGTTTCAACTTTTCTGTTATCGAAACCATTTAGCAACATTATTTTGTTTTTGCTGTTCTGATAATTAATATCAAAACCAAATATTTTTGCATTCCTGTTGAAAGAAAAAGTGTTTCGGAAAGAATTATTTGAAGAAAGAATAACCGTATCATTCAAATTCGCTTCAAAAGGATTATATGCCTTTATTAAATTGTTAAGTGTGGTTTTATTATCAATTTTAAAGCTGAATTGATTGTATAAGCGGGATAGAAATTTCCTAAATCCTTTTTTACTTGCCCAAGTATATAAAGGATTAAAGGTAACTGACTCACTAAATTGATTCGTATATACCTTTATATAATCATTGCTTTGCATATATACCTTAATATAATTCGCCTGATCTTTGAATAATGCCACTTCAAATTCATTTAGTTCGGGGATACCATTATTATTATAGTCTATCCATGTGTAAACACCCTCACCATCGGGAACTTTGAGAAATGAATATTCTTTTTTGGTTTCAAGACCGGAGCCTATTTCGTAGAAAGTGGAGGAAGTGATGATTTCTTTAAACAAGCGGGTGACATATTCAATTCTGCCAATTAAAGTGTTTTCGGGTTTAGAGCTAGTTTGAGTATTTTTAATTTGAAGAGAACGATAGGTTCCCATAATATTCAGTTGATGGTTTCTTTGTTTCATTAATTGATAGGAAGCAGAAAAATCGTCTGAATTGGTGGATTCAGTCAGCATATTATTTACAGGGAAGTAATCCCACCTGTGTTTATACCGGAGTTCGACAGCGTTTTTGAGCGTGTCGGATGTTTTCATATACATCCCGCTTTCTTTATATGAGTAGCTATTTAATAATAAGGAGTCGTTTCCTTTTTTAAAGGCATTGTCTTCCATCGATTGGGTTATTCCAAGCATCAACCATTTAATGGCTTTTGAAACATCTGCATCTAATCGGAAAAAATTGGTGGAAACAGACGAACTTTTTGTGGTAAGCAGGCTTCCGTTTATCTTAAAAGAAAATCCCTTAAAGCCATAGTTTATTCCCAGCATATTATTCCATCCTTCATAAATGCCTCCTTTTATCAGGGATTTTAATTGATAGCCTATGGTTTTATCTGAATCATTTGTAAAGGCAAGCTTCAGTTGGCTATAATATTCATTGGCATTAGCCATTTGTGTATTGAGATTGAAATCGCGGTTGAATTCAACAGGACGATAATTTTCAATGGGACTGAAATTCTTGTATACCCATTCGTGTGACAAACCCAATAACATTTTCCAGTGATTGCTTTCCTTTTTCGAAAGCCGAAACTTATTATCTAATGCCGCTTTTAGGGCATAGCCTACATCATCTTTTTTATCTTTATCAGAAAAAGTATTAATATCGTTATTACTCAAGGCAATTTCAATATTCAAATTGGTGCTTTTTGAAAGTTTGAAATCGCCCGAAAGGGTATACATCTGTTTTTTCTTAGGTGTTACCAACAATATGACAGGTTCATAGGCTCCCTGCAAAACATTTCCAACAGGTGCTACCCAATAGAACACTCTTCCATTTGCGGTTCCGGTGAGCTGCAAATAGTTTCCTTTGCCTGCTCCCACATAGCTAAAGTTTAACTGATAATGGGCACTATCGGCATTGGTGGAATAAACAAAAACCGAATCGTAAGTTATACTATTATATAAGGAGTCGATTCTTTTATACAAGATGTCGGTTGCAGAAAAAGCCACGCTGTCGATTGAAGGAGAAACGGCAAGATTCAAACTATCGCCAATCGTGCCCAGTAGCTTCTTTTGATTATCGTCCAAAGCGGGCTGGAGAGATTGGTTTTTGGCATCTTGTTCGGAAAAGAAGTTGAAAGAGATGCTGCTTTTGGGTGAAATAAATTTTGCATGAGCAGCAAAAGCCGAATGGGTGTAGTGTTTATCGGTATATTCGAATTCGACCACAAGGCGGCGATCTTTGGTGATTAAATTCTTCGGAGTGAAGGTGATTTCAGCCGTATTATAATCAATCACATAATCGTTATCCATTCCTCTAACCTTCAATTGCCCGTCGATAAACACCTTTTCGCTGCCGGCCAACACCACTATATATAAATCATTATTGTTTCCGGTGAGTTTATAAGGACCCTGATTCGATTCGGTTCCATTCAACACATTGCGGGCATATTTGCCTTTGGTGACAGCCCCTGCACCCGAAAGTTCCAACAGCGTTGGAGTCGTTTTATTTTTTGAAAGAAGAATTTCAGTGTTCAAAGCAGCGCCCTGAAGTTTTTTATTATAAACCATAAAATAACTGTCGGGTTTTTTCAGCTCGAAATCACCTGCAATCAGACGGGTTTTGTTTTTGCTGAGTTGAATAAAAACTTTATCGAATTCCTGTATCTGCTGGGTATTTCCTTCGGGTTGAATGGGGATATTATTATCGGATATGGCTGCCAGTATTTCCACATCTTCACCAATTTTGCCGGATAGTTGCAAATTGAAAGTAGAATTGACCACCACATCCTGATTGTTGCCCATACTCAATCCCCTCGAAATGCTTCCACTTTTCGACAAGCCATCCAATTGAAATGGATTTTGACCCGAGGAATTATTATAATTACTAAAAATAAATGGGTTTTTGCTCGCTTTTATGTCTTCGGGAATCAAAGCCGAGTTTTTATGAAGATATTTTCCATAAAAAGCAAAAGGATAGACCCTGTATTGCAACCTGATTTGCATGGGCAGCATTGCCTTTTTATCAATAATAAGTAACGATTTTTCAGGCAGAATATGATAATTAGAAAGGGGAAACATATTTCCCAAACTATCCTTCATACTAATGCTTCCGGGGATAATGCTTAGGGTGTCTATCATTATCGTATCTGTTTTTACCAGAAAACTGCGGCTCCTCAGATTGTTCAAATCCTGAGCCGCCAGATGCCAGCTAAAAAACAGCACAGAAGTAAGAATTAATATGAGTTTACGCAGAAACAATAGCTTGAATATTTAAAATCAAAATTACACTTTTAATGGGAATATACTTATGGTGATGGTTTATAACGTTAGCATAGGTATTTTCTTTTATTTTCTCTTTCCCTTAGAATGAATAAATATCATTTCCAATAATTATTTATATATTTGCTCTCCTAAAACCAAATATTATGTAGAAACAAAAAACAGATAAAAATATAGCGTTGCTAAAAGTATTTCTCTAATAGAAAACCGCCAAATTTTAAGGAACAGAGAGATAGCCTTAGTGAATGCACCCGAATGGGTGTGTTCCTTTTGCTTTTTCAGTTGTTCCGGGTGCTTGGCGGTACCTCTATTAGCTGAATTTCAAAGCATAGGTTCACGCCCTTTTTTTATTTTCAAAAAAGTGAGAGCAATCTAAAATAATGTGGAATCCAGAAACCACTTTAATAAACGGGGCGTTCCGAAAAGCCTTATGAGTAGGGAAAAAAAACAATAAATATGAAAAAATATTACAGAATTTTAATTTACCCAATAATTTTTATGGGAATTATATTGATGTTTAGCTTTGGTTGTAAGAAAAGTGATGATAAAACAACTGATCCTACACCTACAAACACTGTGACTGATGTTGATGGTAATGTATATCATTATGTAACAATCGGAACTCAGGTATGGATGGTTGAAAATTTAAAAACTATTCATTATAGAAATGGAAACCCAATTCCAAATGTAACTGATAATAATATCTGGCAAAATCTCACAACGGATGCATACTGTACATATGATAATGCAAATAATGCTCCAACTTATGGAAATCTTTATAATTGGTATGCTGTTAATGATAGTCGAAAAATAGCACCATCTGGTTGGCATGTCCCAACAGATGCTGAATGGTCAACACTTTCAAATTATCTTGGAGGGTCAATGACTGCTGGAGGTAAGCTTAAGGAGGCTGGAACTACTCATTGGAATACTCCAAATACAGGTGCTACAAATGATTATGGTTTTACAGCTTTACCGGGAGGAAATCATGTTTATAGTTTCGGAGGGATAGGAAACTATGGCGAATATTGGAGCTCTACTACAAATGATGCATATACAGCATTTGCATATCAAATGAATTGGTCAGATAAAGAATTACATCGTGATACAAATGGTCATGATTATATGGCGGGATTTTCTGTTAGATGTATTAAAGATTAATACATCCCCCTATGATCTACATATATCAAAATATGTAATGCAATTAAGCGGAATTTGCAATTCCGCTTTGAACACCGGATAATTTTCAATTATCTATTTCACCAACAATACAAAAAAATCCCGCCCTCAAAAAAGAGCGGGATTTTTTATTTCTATTTAAATAGATTCGAGCTAAATAAAAGGATTGATAATGGTGATGTGCTTTTTTTCAAATGAAATCTTTTGCTGATGTTGAAGGTCTTCGGAATAAAGAATATCACAATTACTATCAAGAGCAGAGGCAATAATTAGACTGTCGAAAAATGAAAAATCATTTTTTAAACTAATGGCAAAGGCATTTTGTATTGTAATCGGAGTAATTACATTTACAATAGCAGCTTGATTCATGATAAACATTGATGAACTAAAAGCTGTTTGCTTGCTGAATTTGAGTTTTTTGATAAACACGTTGGTAGCTTCTGCAATCACCTGAGTGCTTATAATAGGACTTTTGTCCATTAAAGTAAAAGCAATTTCAGCCTTTTTTGCATCTTTTGCAAAAAGGTAAATACAAACATTGCTATCTAAAAAAATATTAGCGCTGGTTTGCTTCATCTCTGTCGAAATTGAAGTTGCTAAGGTCAACTCGATGGGCATCAAAAAACTTACGGGCATTTTCCCATGAGTATTTCATTTCGTCGGTTGGTTTTTCTACAGTCAGTTTGTCATCCACAGTAAAAGCAATTACTTCAACTTTTTGCCCCACAAAGTCGGCTGGGAGAAGAATTGAAATATTTGTGCTTTCGGGTACAATTATTTTTCTATACATACTTTTTATTTTTCACAAAAATACAATTAATTATTCACATACTCAGTTCGCCGCAGTTTAAAATAAGCAATAATCTCGCCTTGCGGAAGTATTCACATGGTCAAAATATCTTTATGCATTTGAATTATCACACCAACAAAAAATCCCGCCCTCAAAAAAGAGCGGGATTTTTCTATAAATGAATTTTAATCTTCTTCCTAAGTAATCACCAAAAATATCGGTCCTTCCCATACAGT
>JBAWXL010000236.1:0-7237 GCA_037144095.1 Bacteroidota bacterium | reverse complement strand
GTACTTATTGCTGGGGTATATCCTTTCTGGTACAAAAGTGCATAATCAATAAAAATTCTTTGAAATCAGGATTGGAATCCATACAGGACATTTAATAGCGGGGGTTGTGGGGAAACATAAATATTCTTATGATGTTTGGGGCGACACCGTAAACTATGCCAGCCGACTTGAAAATGCCAGCATGCCGGGAATGATCAATATTTCGGAAGCCACTTATGTGTTGGTTAAAGATTACTTTGAATGTTCATTCAGAGGAAAGGTAGCTGTTAAAAACAAAAGTGAAATGAATATGTACTTCGTCGATAGACTAAAAAAAGAGTTTTCTGCCGACGAATTTGGCAGGATTCCGAATGAGGATTTGAAGAAATACATATGAATAATTTGAAAGAAATATTCTGTCAATTAAGAACTAGTTTGTGCATTCTATCGAATATTTGCAATATTCAGCCTTAAATTTGCAACTATTTGTTCCGAAAAAAAATATTAAAAAAGCTTATTTTCAGAGAAAATTATGCTGAACAATCATTTCATTATTAAAAATAACTATTTTTGCTGAAAATTATAATCAAACAAACATTATGAAAAAAACAATCGTATTGATGAGCCTTTTCTGCATTCTGTTTAGCAGCATGAGCTTTGCACAAAAAAAAGCAAAACCATTTAATGGTTCAATTATTTTCACATTAGCCTATTCGGGCGACATTGATGCAGCCACCATTGCTCAACAACCTAAAGAACTTACAGTGAAGATTCTGGGAAACAAAGCACGTACCGAAATTGCGTATGGTCCGGCTTCTATTATTAATATTTCCAACGGCGAAACCAAAAGCACAGTAACACTGATCGACGCAATGGGTCAAAAGTTTGCCATGAGAATGAAAACTGAGGATGTTGAAAAAGAAATTGGCGAATCGAAATATGACATCAAATATAACGACTCAACTAAAACCGTGTCAGGTTATGTTTGCAAAAGAGCCATTTTCACTGTAAAAGGAAAAGAAGATGACGCTGTAACCATTATCCCTGTATGGTATACTGACGAATTTGGTGGTGCCGAACTAAACTATGGCGGACAATTTCATGGTTTAAAAGGTTATGCCCTTGAATATGAAATGACCGTAAAAGGAATTAAAACCGTAACCACTACTAAAGAAATTAAAAAAGGAAAAGTTTCCGAAAATGATTTTCTCGTTCCATCTGATTACAAAGAAGTAACCAAAGAAGAAATGAAAAAAATGTTTGGCGGTGGCGGTGGCGACGACGAATAGTCAACTCCTTTAACAAGAAACAGGTTTGGGCGCATAGCCTTAGCCTGTTTTTTTTATTTAGTTTAATTAAAAATTCTAGTGATAAAATTAAAATTCAACTTTGTGCAGCTTAGTGCTTTCTTTGAGTAGCTTAGTGGAATAGCTATCCACAAAGTTTCACAAAGAATCTCAAAGCTACACAAAGAGTTATATAAATTCTGAGAGTGATTTCCTTCCCTTATGAACAAATTAATCAAGAATTCATACCTTTGCAGTGAAATAATCTAGCATAGATGCCTAAAAACCTGCTTAAAAAGCCTAAAAAAGAAGATTCTGAATCCGAAAAGGAATTGAAAGACGACCTAAAGCCACCCAAGAAGAAAAAGGTGAAAGAAGGAAAACGTTTTTCATTTGCCTTTCTTAAGGATGAGAAATTAATTAGAGTCGTTGGGCTTTTCCTAAGTTTATTTTCCATTTTCCTCTTGTTTTCGTTTATTTCCTTTTTCTATAATCTTTATTTTGAATGGGGTAGCGACGAGCTTTTCAATTTTGATGTTTCTCTAAGAAAAATCCTGTTCAACAGCGAAATTGATGTTCACAACTGGATGGGACGCTTGGGAGCATTCTTTTCGTTCCTAATGATTAAAAAAGGCTTCGGAATCGCTTCTTTTGTATTTATCTTTTTAATATTTATTTATGGCGTAAAACTCTTATTGAAAGTGAGCTTACTCCCACTTTGGAAAACAACTAAATATCTTATATTTTGTTGTTTATGGTTGAGTTTCACAGTGGGCTATTTCACACGACTAACAGATTATTCTATTCTGGGAGGTGTGTTTGGATATCAGTTTTCGACCTGGTTTATTGGTTTAGCAGGGAATATAGGAAGCATTATTTTCATCCTGTTTTCACTCATTGCATTTTTAATTATTGCTTATAATCTTTCGTTTAAAATAAAACATAAAGAACCTTTGGTTGAAAAATCAACTATGGAAGCAGAAACAGAAACCGTTGAAGATAATGAGGAAACTGAAAATAAGACGAAAGCTCCACGCAACATTGTGCTGAATCCCAATATCTCCTCCTCAATTGATGATGATTTTTTCGATTCTACCCCGACTAAGGCTGACGATGATGTTTTCGACAGCATCGAAATGTTTAGCATTGAAAAAGAAGTAAAACAAGAGGTGAAACAGGAAGAAAAGTTTCAGAATATCGAACTTGAAATTGAAACCGCCATCGACAGTCCGATTTTCGATGACCTTGAAAGTGAATCTACCGACAATGAATTGATTCCACACTACACCATTGATTCCCCCTACGACCCTACGCTCGATTTATCTTCCTATGTGTTTCCTTCAACTGATTTATTAGAAAGCCACCCGGAAGCAGGCTCAGAGGTAACTATTGAAGAAATAGAATCGAATAAAAACCGTATCGTTAAAACTCTGAATAATTATCAAATTCAGATTGATAAAATAAAAGCAACCATAGGACCCACCGTAACTTTATATGAGATTGTTCCTGCTCCCGGCGTTAGAATTTCGAAAATCAAAAATCTCGAAGATGATATTGCTTTAAGTTTATCTGCTTTAGGCATCAGGATCATTGCCCCTATCCCCGGCAAAGGAACCATTGGGATTGAAGTTCCCAACCAAAATCCTCAAATTGTGGCAATGAAAACCTTGCTGAATAGCGAGCGTTTTAATTCATCTAAGTTCGATTTGCCTATTGCTTTAGGAAAAACTATTCAAAACGAACCTTATGTTTGCGATTTGGCAAAGATGCCCCACCTTTTGATGGCAGGTGCCACCGGACAAGGAAAATCAGTGGGTTTAAATGCTATCATTGCTTCTTTGATTTACAAGAAACATCCTTCTCAACTGAAGTTTGTGATGATTGACCCTAAAAAGGTTGAACTTACCTTATATTCGAAAATTGAAAGACATTACCTTGCTAAGCTACCGGATACGGATGAAGCGATCATAACCGATACCAAAAAAGTGGTCAGAACACTTCATTCCCTTACCATCGAAATGGACCAACGTTACGATTTATTGAAAGATGCTCAGGTAAAAAACATCAAGGAATACAATGCCAAATTCATCATCAGAAAGCTGAATCCTAACGAAGGTCATCGCTTTATGCCCTATATCGTTTTGGTGGTCGATGAGTTTGCCGATCTCATTATGACTGCGGGCAAAGAGGTCGAATTGCCCATTGCACGCTTAGCTCAGCTTGCCAGAGCCGTTGGCATTCATTTAGTAATCGCCACCCAACGTCCTTCGGTTAATATTATCACCGGGACCATTAAAGCCAATTTCCCTGCCCGTATGGCTTTCAGAGTTACTTCAAAAATTGATTCTCGAACTATTCTAGACCAGGGAGGAGCCGATCAACTCATTGGAAGAGGCGATATGCTATTATCTACAGGAAACGAATTATTGCGCTTGCAATGCGCCTATATTGATACTCCCGAGATTGAAGTCCTAACAGAGTTTATAGGTTCGCAACGAGGATATCCCACTGCTCACATGCTTCCCGATTGCCCTGAAGAAGGCTCTGAAGAAACCAAAGAATTCGATCCTAATAATAAAGATGAACTGTTTGAAGAAGCAGCCCGTCTTATTGTTCAACATCAGCAAGGTTCCACCTCTTTGCTTCAGCGTAAACTCAAGCTAGGCTATAACCGTGCAGGCCGATTGATTGACCAACTCGAATCAGCAGGCATTGTCGGTCCCTTCGAAGGAAGCAAAGCCCGCGAAGTGAAAGTGAAAACCGAATTTGAATTGGAACAGTATTTGCATAACAACATTTAGAAAAAACACCTATTGATTTAGCTCCATGAAAAAAACAAGCATATTAATCCTCAGCATTATCCTCTTCCAGTTCGCTATGGCACAGGTTACAGACAATACTGCCAAAGGAATTCTCGATAAAGTTGCCAATAAAAACAAAGCATACAGCTCAATTAAGATTGACTTTACTTATTCCCTTCAAAATCCCAAAACAAAAACCAACGAAAGCAAAAAAGGAACTTTGTATATGAAAGGGAAAAAAGTGAGACTGGAAATGAGTGGGCAAACCATCATTAATGATGGGAAAACTGTTTGGACCTACATTGCAGATGCCGAAGAAGTTACAATTAATAATTTCGAAGAAAACGCCGAATCTATTTCGCCCACAAGTTTGCTGACAAATTACAACAAAAACTTCAAACCAAAATATATTAAGGACAGCAAAAAGGGCGCAAAAATCATCCAAATAATTGACCTCACCCCTATTAAAGGCAATTCATACTATAAGGTTCGACTTGAAATTGATAAGAATAGCCTCCAAATAGAATCTTCCACCGTTTACGATAAGAATGGTAGCACTTATACATATATGATTAATAAAATGACGACCAACACCCTTTTAGACGATCAGAAGTTTATTTTCAAAAAATCTGATTTCCCAAAAGCTGAAATCAACGACCTTCGATAGATTCCTCTATTGAATATCTAACTGAAACGCCCCTTCCGTTTTAACATCGAAAAAACCAATGTTTGCTTTCTTGCAAGCATCGAGCCATCTTTTACTATAATATGGACTAATTGAAGCATCAGCCACAACTTGCTTTGGACTATATTCCTTCAAAATCCTTTCAACATTCTTTTTCGACTTTTGGGTTACAATCAAAATATCCACAGCTAAAACTGCAGCATGCTTTTGCTTTGATATTGTTGAATCTATTATAGCAATTCTTCTATCATAAAATTGAACAAAGTTATTCATTCTGAAAAAATTGTCATCAGCATATTCGTTTCCTGAAATAAAATTCACCTCCGAAATGCGATTGTTTGTCAGGTTGTTTGATATGCTTGATTTCCAAGTTGAAGATTGTTGATGCATTGAGCTATCCGTAATAAACCGACATTGATTCCCATCAATAAAACCCACAACCGTATGATGCTGTATACTATAGACCGTAATATTCCTATGATGTAGAACTTGCACTTTCTCACCGATTTGTTTACTACTAAAAATAAATACAAATAACAACATGATAAAAATCATTCTGTGATTCTTCGTTTGCACCCATATAGCCAACAGAAAAACTATTAAGCCCACAAGGATAGCATCCCATGCATCAAAATGAAGGTTTTGAATGCTTGCATAAGGCATTTGGTTGATAATACGAATAATCTCATTAAACCAGAATAAACACCTGGCTAACACAATTCCTACAAAGGAAGAAATCAAGCTTAAGGGAGAAAACAGGATAACAGCTATCCCCACAAACATCAACACATTTGTATAAGGAATGGCAATAAGATTTGCCAAAATAAAATAGCTCGGAAATTGATGAAAATAATAAAGCGTCAAAGGAAGGGTAGTAAGTTGTGCTGCAATAGAAACCGCTGTGAGTTCCCATCCCATTTTAATCAAACGATATTTTGGAGAAAATAAAACAACTATAGCTTTCTGAAACTGTACAATCCCAATCACTGCCAAATAAGATAACTGAAAACCAGTATCGAAAAGATAATATGGATTAATCAGTAAAAGTACAAATAAGGACAATAGAATAGACTGATTAATATTTGATTTCCGCATCAATAATTCTGCAATAAGAATTACGCTAAACATCAGCGCCGAACGAAGAATAGGAGGTGCTAATCCTGTTATTAATGCATAAAACCAAATACAAACCAAAACGATAATGATTCTAATTTTGGTTCCTTTAGAAGTTTTATTTAAGAAACTCAGCAAATAAGATAAAACCATAAAAATGATGCCCACATGCAAACCCGAAACAGAAAGTATATGAACAATACCTGCCCCTGAGAAATTGCGAAGCGTTTCAGGATCAATTTTATCCTGATAACCCAACAACAAAGCAGATATCACAGCATACTCATCCCCCTGCAGATTATTCTCTTTGAAAATATTGAGCAATTTATCTCTTGCTTTGTCGGCAAAAGCCAGAATGCCCTTCCCCCCGCTAGAAAGCATCTTCCAATGAGATTTGTTTACATACCCCTGATGGTAAATGTTTTGATTGAACAGATATTTCCTGTAATCAAATTCTCCTGGATTAGCAGGAGGCAACACCCGCGCAATCTTCGAATTCAACACCAACTGATCCCCTCTTTGCAATTGTGCGGCAAGACTATCTTTTTTAAAATACAACATCACATTTCCACTACAATTCACCCATTTATGATCATGGAAAACCGCCCTTATTGTTGCAGTGCTTTTTATAGAATTGGGTTTTTCAGTAGCCGGCTCGTTAAGAACCGCTATGATGCTATTCGTCGAATCTAAATACTGCTGAAAATGATGAGGATTATACTGTTCCGAATGTTGAAAAATTCGTAAAACACCAATCAAAACAAATAAAAGGCTAACCGCAACTCCAGCCAGAAGATGATATGAACGTGGCAAATAGGGAGTGGCTATCAGCGCCAACAAAAGAATTGAAAATACGAAAACACAAAAATATCCTGTATTGCCGGGCAATAGAACATTTGCCGCAATAACAACTCCCAAAAGATAAGGAATCAAAAGCCGTAATAATGGATATTGATGCCAGTTCATAACATGAACTATTTCGTTTGATTATCTGTTTTTTTTAATTCTCTTTTTAATTTTTACCGGTAATATATTCCGCAATTAATTTCTATAAAGTGAAAGAGAACCTAAATTAAATTTCCCTTTCCCAAATAAACATTTCGTTTCTTTCATTATTAATTTTTAATTCTTCATTATTAATTATTCCTTCACCACCTTCCTAAACTCAAACCTCTCCCCATTCCCCAAATTAATCATATACATCCCCTGTGCAAAATTCTTAGTCTGAATAATTATTTTCTCAACAAAATTCCCCTTAAAAACAACCTGTCCAATCGAATTTATAATCTCAAATTCAATTTTCTTTTTATTTCCTTTAGCTTCAATAATTAATTCATCCGAAACGGGATTAGGATAAATATTAATTCCATAAT
>JBAWXL010000235.1:0-7258 GCA_037144095.1 Bacteroidota bacterium | reverse complement strand
TTCTCATTATCTCAAAGAAAATACTTCAATGGAAAAATTTGTTTCAATTGTTTAAAGGCCAGTTCTATTTGCCAACGTACTTTATAAATCGCAGCAACCAAATCAGCACGCATTTCAAACATGTTAGTGAAAAAATCAAATTCTTTTATCTGTTCTCTGTCATAAAATCGAATTTTCCTTAGTCTTAACTTGCTTGTCTTGTCGCCATCTTTAACGGTAAGTTAAATTATCTCATCTTCAAGAACGTCTGAATGAATGTGTTCCTCGATTTCATTGTGACTTAAAGATTTATATAGCGCATTATCTTTAATTCCTGTTACAAATCCAGTTTGATTATCAGTAAATAACTTAAAAACTTCATAGTCATTATATCCTTTATTACACTTTGAACCTTAATGCCCCCTTTCCTTTTTCCATTCTTAGGTTTTCGTCCAACACTTTTTAAAATATCCTTAAATAGACTGATAGTTGTGCTATCAATGATCTCAATTTGTTTTCTAATGACATCTTTAACTCGGCTGTCCGATAATGATGTCCATATTTCAAAAAAAGTTTGTTGTAAATAATTCCGAAAACATCAGCATATCTTCTTTGATTAGCATCACAAAGCGTACTCCTCGGTGGAATATGGTCTAATTGAAAATGTTTTGTTTTCCAAGACAATCCAAGCATTGCACCTGATTCTTCTCGAACTGAAGTACACTTTGCAAAAGAGCAAAAAAGCATAACCATAAGAAGATAACCACTTTCAAAGAAGTTAGACTTTTAAGTAAAATTAAAAATCCGATACTGAAAACTTGTCCTGAAAAAGTTTTATGCTAAAAGAATCAAACATATTTTAGCTAAATATTGGAAATTTAGTAATTTTGAGGTGATATAAATAGGTATATAATTTGAAAAACCTTTTTTGAAGTAATACTACTAAAAATGAAATCGTTAAACACAAAACTTCCCACATCATTTGAAATCGTTTTAATGGGTGAATTGATGGTAAACCTACCGGTTTTAGGCATTTTTTTAATCACAGCATTATTATGCACTCTAATTGGTGTTGTCTGGAATTTATCGTTGCTGATTGGCGTTTTTGTTGGATGGTTTTGTTGGGGAAAACTTATTAATGTATGGAAAATGTGGGCATTAAAAAGAAATATTGACAGAGAAAAATTATTTCGACTTGGCAAAATAGGATTTATCAACTTCTTTAGATATAAAATATTCGAATCCGAAATAAAATAATTGAGCTAAACGATAATACAAGAAATTAAAATTTAAAATTCTAAGCATCCTTCAGCCTTTCAACCTTCAGCCTAATCACCTAATCCCTCATAATAAGTATGAAAAACTTCTTAAAAATAGCCCTAAGTGTACTATGTATGTTCACTTTTCAGCAAATTAAAGCCCAGGAAACCCCTGCCTACAAAAACAGCAAGCTTCCGTTCGAAACAAGAGTCAACGACCTGATTTCGAGGATGACGTTGGACGAAAAAATTGCTCAAATGCAAAACGAAGCCGTGGCAATTCCGCGTTTGGACATTCCTTATTATAATTGGAGTGGCGAATGTTTACACGGGATTGTGAACGAGGGAAGCAATGCCACTGTTTTTCCGCAGGCAATCGGCATGGCTGCCACCTGGAACCCCGATCTGATTGGTCAGGAAGCCGATGTCATTTCCACCGAAGCCCGCGCCTGGTATTATTTGTGTCTGAAGAATAATGATGTGAAGGGAGTTCATAAAGGGTTGACTTTCTGGTCGCCCAACATCAACATATTTAGAGATCCGCGCTGGGGTCGTGGACAGGAAACCTACGGCGAAGATCCTTTTTTGACCGCTCGCATTGCGGTTTCCTTCGTAAAAGGTTTGCAGGGGAACGATGCAAGATATTTCAAGTTGATATCAACGCCAAAACACTATGCTGTGCATTCGGGACCTGAGCCTTTGCGCCATAAATTCGATGCCGTCGCTACCAAACGCGATGTTTTTGAGACCTATTTGCCTGCTTTCGAGGCTTGCATACGGGAGGCAGGTGCTTTTTCGGTGATGGGTGCCTATTCAAGTTATCTGAACACGCCTTGTTGCGCCAGCAAGTTTTTGTTGAACGATATTCTGCGCAAAAAATGGGGTTTTGGAGGGTATGTGGTATCCGATTGTGGCGCGATTGACGACATTTGGGTGGGGCATTCCTACGTAAATTCGCAGGCAAAAGCCGCTGCTGCTGCGGTGAAGGCGGGTTGCGACATTACGTGTGGCACCGAGTATAATGCGTTGAAAGAAGCCATCGAAAAAGGCTTCATCACTGAGAAGGAAATGGACGTTTCGCTCAGCCGTTTGATGCTTGCCCGAATGAAATTGGGCATGTTTGACCCTCCGGCGATGAATCCCTATTCCAACATTGCCGCTTCAGAAATTGAATCGCCCGAACACCGAAAGCTTGCCCTCAAAGTGGCGCATCAGAGCATTGTTTTGCTGAAAAATCAGAACCATTTTCTTCCTTTAAATGCAAACACTATCAAGTCAATTGCCGTAATTGGGCCTTATATTCAGAGGGATGATGTGTTGTATGGCAATTATAATGGAATTAGCAAGCAGCCTGTTACGTTTTTGAAGGGAATTAAAAATAAGGTGGGCGATAAGATAAAAATTGAGTTCACCCGTGGCGTGAAACCTTATGATGAAGGAGGCGCACTGACCACAGTTCCTGCCGAATACCTGAAGACTGCTGATGGAAAACGCGGACTAATAGGAGAATATTTCGATAATGCTGAACTTATAGGGAAGCCTGTTTTTATTCAGGTTGATACCAATATGGAGTTTTATTGGGATAAAAATTCGCCGGCTCCCAATGTGCCTGCTGATAACTTTTCGGTGCGTTGGACGGGAACCATTACGCCTCCCGAAAGCGGAAACTATGATTTGGGCGTGGTTTCTGATGATAGAAGTCGCTTGTATTTTGAAAATAAGCTTTTGATTGACAATTGGCGACCCTATGAAATGAATGTGATGAAAACCACTAAAGTCAGGATGGAGAAGGGGAAAGAATATAAGGTTCAGATGGAGTTTGCCGATAGCGTAGATTTTGCCGGAATTCGGTTTCGGTGGAAGAAAGACAATAGCGAACAAGAATTGGAAAGCAACGAAAGTATGCTGAATAAGGCAATTTCGATTACGAAGGCGGCTGATGTTGCCATAGTCTTCGCCGGAATTTCTGCGAACATCGAAGGGGAAGAAATGAGCATCAACCTGAAATGTTTTAAGGGGGGCGATAGAGTTTGTTTAGATCTTCCCGAAGAACAACAGGCCCTTTTGCAAGCGTTGAAAGCCACCGGAAAGCCCATTGTGCTGGTGCTTACCAGCGGAAGTGCCCTAAGTTTGAATTGGGAAAACGCAAACCTTCCCTCCATCGTCGAAGCTTGGTATCCGGGCGAGGAAGGTGGAACGGCAGTGGCTGATGTTTTGTTTGGCGACTATAATCCTGGCGGCAGATTGCCCGTCACTTTCTATAAATCGGCCAACGACCTTCCCGATTTCAGCAACTATAATATGGAAGGGCGCACCTATCGCTATTTCAGGGGCAGTCCGCTCTATCCTTTTGGCTATGGATTGAGCTACACCCGTTTCGATTATAGCAATTTGGTTTTAAGTAAAACTGAAATTCATAAAAATGAAAATATAACGATAAGCACAAGCATTAAAAACAGCGGAAATTATGATGGAGATGAAGTTGTGCAAATGTATGTGAAGCATCTGAATTCAAAACAGCCTCAAGCCATTAAATCATTAAGAGGATTTAAAAGAATTAATGTATTAAAAGGAACTTCCGCCACCGTCGAATTCACTCTAAAGCCTGATGACTTGAAATTTTTTGACGAAAATAAAGATGATTACACTATCGAAGCCGGCGAATATGAAATTCAAATTGGGGCTTCGTCTGATGATATAAAGTTGAAAGGCAAATTGATTTTAAAAGACTAATTGTGTAGTAAGAAAATCTATTTCAGGATAAAATAAAACCCTGTTAGCGTTTCTTTTTTAGCTTAAAAATCGAGCACTTGCTGGCAAATCACATTCTTCGAAACACTCATAACTTTATAGTGTCCCTGCGAAGGGAACACCAACAAAGGTTGCTGGGCTTCAATTTGGCTTGGAAGTTTCATCAAACCCTTATTGTTATAAAACAGGGCTTCTTTTGAGTCGGCATCAATCAGTACGAGCAAATTTTTCTCCCCATTTGCCAACGAAACCAACTGAACAAAGGTTGGGATGGTGGTCATTTTTTCGTTCAACAACACTTTTTTATCATTATCGAATATTTTTATTTCGTTTTTATCCACAAAAATATAATCGGCCTGTCCATCACCATTTATGTCAGCAAAAATAAAAAAATGCGAGCTTGAAAAGTCATCAAAATAGAGGCTTTGCTTTCCTCCTTTGGCATCAATCTTTTGCACTTTCCCGTTCAATTCTGTTGTGACAAGGAATTGCCCTTTCTTCTCATTGTCTAAATAAAATTGGTTCTGCGCCGACTTAGCAAACTCAGGCTTCAATGCCAATCTTTTCTCGCCCTGACGATTCAAAAAACTCAACTTTCCTTTTTCGTCGCTTGCTATGATAAAATCTTTATTGTTAAATAATAAAACCTGAACGGGTTTTGTAATATCGGCAGCACATTTAAAGGTTTTCCACTCCTTAACGCGCTTACCTTCCAAATTATAATTATAAATTGCCTTATCGGTAGAAGGAACTAAAACTCTATACTCATCATTTTTGCCATAATTGGCAAGGGTATGTCCCGCCGAAGATTTTTGAGCCAACTTTGCAGGAAATCCTTTGGCATATTCTCCATCAAAATCAATCAAATGCAAAGAGCGTTCGCTGTTAAAAAACAAATATTTGTTATCTTTATAAGTAACAAAATCAATATCTCCGTACAGAACGTCACCTATCTTTTTCTTGAACACTATATTTCCGGCGGCATCTATCAAATACAAATTACTTCCCTTATCATAAGCAGCAAAATACTCATATTTAGCATCATGAGCAATCGGTCCCACCACATCGAAGTCTAATTGAGTTTTCACAAGCGTCGAAACCAGGGTATCATGCCTGGGTTCATACTTCAGATAGGCATTCGTATAAAACATTTGCTTGTTCAAACTAAACTGAATGGCCATAGCTTCAATATTATCCAACGAAACATTTTCATATTCGATGTGCTGAAGCATAATAGGGTCGAAATACTTTTTGAACAAGCCACTCTGTTGTTTAAAATTCATATAAATGCTAATATTAGCCTTATCATCAATATGTTCGCTGAAGCTTTTATAACTACTATTATTGTGCAAAGTTTTTCCCGACATATAATTCATCACAAAATACTCCGCCCCATCTTTCGAGGAGCACATCACCACATAATTCTCTATCACACAAACGTAAGGAGACTTCACATCGGAAAAGAAACTTCCCAAAATATCGGGCAACAAGCTGGTGATGGCAATC
This sequence comes from Bacteroidota bacterium, assembly GCA_037144095.1. Classification (GTDB taxonomy): domain Bacteria; phylum Bacteroidota; class Bacteroidia; order Bacteroidales; family CAIXTV01; genus CAIXTV01. The sequence goes on along the minus strand of JBAWXL010000235.1, from coordinate 1,763 downwards.
CGATTGAGGCGATATTCGCCAATGCTGGAGGTATCAGGTGTACCACCCGAAAATAAATAGCCCGCCCTCACCAATTCATTAATAGAAGTATTCATCAAATCGCGATCAGCTATGTCGAACAACACATAACCATATTGTTGCTCCCAGGGATTCAATGCCGGAGCATAGGCAAGGCAAGCCTCTTTGCCAATCCAGCGTATGAACTTATCGGCAATATTCACCCGATAAATCGTATTGTTCTTTTTCTGTTTTAAAACAAACGACTCAATGCCTCCACTCTTCTCCAGAAAATGTTTCCACTCCTTATAATAAATAAAAAAGTTATCGAAACCCAAATCAGCATAGAAAAAAGTATTTTGGGGCAATATATTGGCAACATTCAGCTTCGGACTTTCTTGCCCCATGAAGCTGCACAAATAGTTATAAAGCGAATCATTCACCGAAGTGTAGCCTGTGAGCACCAATTCATTTGGTTTTATCATCATATCGAATCCGCTGAAAGCAGCAAAATGCGAAAGGAAAGAAAACGACTGGTAGAAATCGGGCGCAATGAAGGTTTGAGCCAATTTATACAAATATGGATAATTGACAAACACATTTATTTCAACTTTCTTGCCGGCAGTGTTATACACACTTTGAAACATAGGATTATCTGCCAGCGAAGAAGTTTCATGCAATTGATGATAAGATTTCATGAGCAAATCGCGGCTAAAACTACCGGCTAAAATTCCCTTTTTGCAATACCACCAAAATGTAAGCTGCTTCTCTTTATTAAAAGCACTGTACAAATGAGAATTCTCGAACGATTCTTCTTTAAAAGAATTCTTCACGCTGAATTGTTTTTCAACAAATTTGAGCAAAGTTTTCTCCGAACTATAATCATCGAGCGACAAAAGAAATAGAAACTCGACTTTGCTCTGCATTCCCAAATGCACCGAAACCGCAAACTGCCTATTCTGCACTATCTGACTCACCTCTTTTGAAGTATTACGAAGTGAATCGATAACAGCAAGACTTGCATCAAGCTGACGAAACATATCGTAGCCTTTTAGTTGTTTCCACAATTCGTTTTCGTTGTGAATTTTCTTCCAGGTTTCAGGCGTATTATTAAAAAGAGCTATCACAGCAGCATCCTGAGGAATGGCATTTACGACGGGAAGGCGTTCCTGTTTAACACGCATATACCACATTACAGCAGGAACCAACATAGCAATTACAGCCAAAACAATAAAGATAATCAGCAATAATTTTCGCCGGTTTTGAACAAACAATTTGAAAGCACTCATGGTTGAATAAGTTTTAAAATAACCTTCAAAATTATAAAGCATTCGTTAGTCTGAAACAAGCGGATTGAAAATCTAATCAACAATGCATTGTTAATTAGTATTACAAAAGGAAATTTGCTTTCTTTGAACATAAGTACTAGCAAATTATAACTTTTACTAAGTAAGAATTACCTGTTTGAAAGATTCATTTTTTAAAAAATAAAATTTTCAATCATATCCCTTGTAAACATCACTAATTTAATTTTTCGTGTGGGATAATTCGTTTTATGTTTCTGATTAAAAAAAAATTACAACACAAAAAATTGAACCAGTTTTTATTGAAAATAAATTTTTGGTGCAAAAGATAAATATACTTTGGATGGTAAATCGATTTTTGATGTAAAAGATAAATATACTTTGGATGGTAAATCGATTTTCGGTGCAAAAGATAAATATACTTTGGATGGTAAATCGATTTTCGGTGCAAAAGATAAATAT
>JBAWXL010000234.1:0-7414 GCA_037144095.1 Bacteroidota bacterium | reverse complement strand
TTCATATTGCGGAATAGCCCACTCATGACGAATGATTTTTAATAAATCGGGATTGTATTCTTTTAAATGAAACAACTCGCAAACTTCTCTTTTCAAAATCTCTTTCACCTGCTCATCGTTCATCGCAAAGATCTCAGGACGACGCACTCCTGCAAGGAAAATTGAGAACAAAGCACCCCCTTCGGGTGCACGATTGCTAAACAGCGACGACATAAACAAAGCACCCAATATGTCGCGCTTTTCTTTAAACGGAATCAAACCACCGAAAGCATCCAACGCAATTCCTTCCCATTTGTCGAAGCCCAACACCACTTCAATCACACGGGTATAGTGCAAAGCAGCAATTTTTTTAACTATTTCTTCGGAAATAAAAGGAGCCAATTTGCCAAGGTTATAAGCTCCAATGGTTGAAACAACTTTCTTAGCAGTCAGCTCAACGGCAATGCCTTCCTGATTTGTGTAGTGAACTATATAATGTCTTCCGGCAGGTTTTACTTGTATATTGTGGCAATTTAAAAAAACATTTTCTTGTCCGATATGAGATAAAATTGCATTCGTAAGCGCCGACAAACCCCCTTTGGCAGAGAAAACCCCACGCGTAACCTTTTTGTCATCTTCAGTCTTTTTAATGCGCATCTTTTTAATGGTTCCGCCAATAAAACTGCCATAATCTTGTTCTAAATTATACAACTTAGGAAGCGCATATTTTGGCACCAAACGATTAGGGTCGCCTGCATAAACACCCAATATAAAGGGGTCGATGGCATACTCCAAAAAGCTATTGCCTAATCTTCTTTTCACTAAGTCGGCAAGAGTTTCGTGAGGATTGGTACCCGCTTTGCGAAAAGGTTCGCCCAGAATTCTGAACTTATCTTTAAGGGTAAACAAAGGCGTTTTGATGGCCGCCATCAGTCCGGCAGGCAATGGTTCCCAGGTAAGATTCTTTAAAATCCAACGTTTTTTCACATTATCATTTGCAAGTTCCAACTCGCAGCTATCTTTCAAATCCTCAAACAAACGAATCACTTCGATATTGCCAATCACCCCCGAGTTAGGTCCTTCCTCATATATATATCCCTTTTCGTGCACCGAATTAATCACGCCACCAATCTTATCAGATTGTTCGAGCACAATGAAATCGATATTGCTTTTCTTCAGATGATGAGCTGTGGCAAGTCCGGTAATGCCTGCGCCTATGATAATTACGTCTTTCATAAAATATTATTTTGATTCAACGATTTCCTTTAAAAGGTTTATAAACCGATTGTCGGCAACTGGTATTCTTACTCTTGACACACTTTTTATATGCTGTTCATTCCGCGCAAAAGGAATAATATCAAGGTCTAAATCATATAAAGTCTCCAAATTTTCGTTCACAAAACTGATAGGGATTAAAACAATATCCCTATCTCGTATGTCACTTGATAAAATCTTTAAACAATCTTTAGTATCTGGACCCACCCATTTCCCTTTCATCTTTGATTGATATGAAACCTTATAATCTAAATGAATAGCCTCAGCTATCAAGCTTGCGCTTCCTTGAATGGCTTCAGCATATTTATCACCGGTTTCAATCAATTTTAAAGGAATTGAATGGGCACTAAATATAAGAAAAGGATTGCTAAGATTATGATCTTTAATGTGATTAAAAATTAAATTCGACCAGAATGAAATGAAGTCCTTATGCTTATAAAACTCTTGCACAAAATCTATCTTTATGATTTTATTTCTTTTTGCGAATGAATTGACAGTATACTTAGCAGAATAAGTTGTGGTATAACTTGCCTGGGGATATAAGGGAATCACCGTTACATCCTCTATACCTTCTTCAAGAAATGAAGTAAGACTGTTTTCAATCAAGGGCGAAGAATAGGAGAAAGCCATTTTAACTTTATAAGAATCGCCTAATTTATGCTGCAAAGCTTGCATCATTTTATTAGTAGAGTCGATTATGGGCGAACCTCCAATCAACTCATATTTCTTCCACGATTTTTTATATCTTGTATTACTTATGATAAATGAAAAAACCGTTCGACCCAGCTTCCCGAAAGGAAGTATGAAGGGGTCTTTAAACATGCGCGAGAGAAAAAGCTTCAGCTCTTTCGGAGAGTTGGCTCCTCCCATTTCTATAAGTAAAACGCCTGTCATACAGTTTTTGAATAAATCGTTTCGCCTTGTTTCAAATCAGGGTCAAAAGCCATGGCAATGTTGCGGGCAATCATGTGACCCATTTCGCTAATCACAATGCCATCCTCGTTAATCGAAATAATATGATCCTTTTCGAAATCGATTAGTTTTGATGTATCATAATTAACAATCGCTTTAATGTCAGCAACTGTCATCTTAAATTCTTCGGCAATTTCTGTAAACTTAAGAACCCCATTACACATGATGCTATTGATAACCGAACGAACAACCTGCTGATTAACCGATAAAGTTAAGCCGCGTTCGATAGCAAAACCTGTTTTTTCGATGGCATCCATATACTGAAAAGTATTCTTAATGTTTTGAGCATAAGCCCCCCACAACTGACTAATAGATGAAGCGCCAAAGGCATACACTTGTCCGGTAGTTTCCAGGGTGCAATAGCCTTGAAAGTTTCGGTGCAATTTTTTATTGAGAAAAGCTTGGGCCATTTTATCTTCAGGCAAGGCAAAATGGTCAATGCCAATAGCTACATAACCTGCATCTTGCAAAAGCTTGATATTATTGATCAACATATCCATTTTATCCTTTGGTTGAGGCAAGCCGATTTTCTCTAATTTAAGTTGCTCTTCTTTCACCCATGGAACATGTGCATATGAAAAAGTAACAATCCTATCGGGTCTGATATCAATAGCTTTATTTATTGTTTCCGTTAAACTTTCAACCGTTTGCAAAGGCAAACCATAGATGAAATCAAGATTATTTCCCGAAAAACCTTTCTTTTTAAGATAAGTCACAAGGTCTTTCACAGGATGTTTAGGAGCCTGACGGTTCACTACATCCAAAACATCTTGTCTGAAATCCTGAATGCCTAAGCTCATACGGTTGAAACCCATTGCAGCTAACTGATCAATATGATCAAATTCAAGATAAGCCGGACTGCATTCGATTGCAACTTCCGCATTTTCGTCTAAAATAAAACGCTCTTTAATAAGATTCATGATATCTTTAATAAACCGCATCGCAATCGCATTAGGAGTGCCACCACCCCAGTGAATTTGAGTTACCTTACGATTTTCAACATCTAATAATGCTGAAACATTTCTGATTTCAGTTTTGATAGCATCAATATATCTCTCAACAACCGATCTTTTCTGACCAATTTCCGTTGTACAACCACAGAAATGACAACGTTGCGGACAAAAAGGAATATGCACATAAATAGAAATATTCTCAGGCAACTGATGGTTCGAAACCTTTAATTGCTCAATATAATCTTCAGTTTTAAAACCCGCATTAAAGAAGTTCGCCGGAGGATAGCTGGTATATCGAGGCCCCGAAACATTATGTTTATCTAAAAATTCACTTGTAATCTGCATTTCTATGATTCTAATATTTCCTAATTCCTTTTCCAGTCTGTTGCTTTTACCCAATCAACAACAAACTTAGCATTCTCAAAAGGTATTCCAGGAATAAAACCATGACCTAAGTTAAATATCCAATTTTGATTCTTTGAACCAAACTCAATATATTTCTCAAGCTGTTCCTGAATTGTTTTTTGATCTGCTAATAGAAGTCTTGGATCAAGATTACCCTGTAAACCTATTTCAGGATGAACTAAATATCGTGCTTCTTCAATTGACATTTGCCAGTCTATACTCAAGAAGTTTGCATCTTCAGGTTCTATATACTTAACTCCATAGCCTAATCCTTTTGGAAGGAAGATAACAGGAGTACCTGCTTGCATTACTGTAGCAGAAATCATACGAACATAAGGCATTATCATTTCAAAATATAATTCAGAAGGGATTAAACCTGCATGGGTCTCAAAAATCTGAAAAACTGAAATACCATGTTTAGCCTGTGTAGTTGCATACTCAATTGATAAGTCAGTGATAGCACTAAGCAACTTATGGGCTAAAACTTTATCCTTATATAATAATGAAACTGCATCAGGGAATGTATGATTGGTGCTTAAACCCTGCACCATATAGCAAAGAGTAGTTAAAGGAGCTCCACAGAAACCAATTAAAGGAGTATTTTCGGGCTTGGTCTTCATGATTTCATCAATTACATCATAAATATAATTGAGTTTTGAAGCATCTGCTTTCAACATACTCATAGGGTCTTTTACATCTTTAAGAGCTGTAGCAAACTTAGGACCAGCATCTGCAAAATTAAGCCCCATGCCCAAAGCTTGTGGAATAACTAAAATATCAGAGAAAAGAATAGCTGCATCAACACCTAAATCGTGAACAGGCAATAAGGTAACTTTTGCGGCAAGCTCAGGCGAATCCATTAATTCCTGAAAAGAATTCTTTTCGCGCATTGCTAAATAGGAAGGTAAAACACGTCCTGCCTGTCTCATAAACCAAACCGGTGGTCTTTCTGTCTTTTCGCCTTTAAGTGTTTTGATAAATATTGAATTGTCCATAAATATTTTAGTTTTTAAAATGAAGCCAAATCCTTGGCAATTTCGAATGAGTTATTTTAGAGATTTTTTAAAGCCTCAAGATTGGCTGTAATTATTGTTTCAATATCTTTATCACTATGGGCATAAGAAATGAACAAACATTCATATTGTGAAGGTGCGAGGTAAATTCCATTCTCCAACGACATTTTAAAGAATCGGGCATATTTTTCAGAATCGGATTTCATTGCCTCATCATAAGATGTTATCTGAGATTCATTTGTGAAAAAGAAAGTCATCATTGATCCAACACGATTGATAATTCCTTTTACTCCCGTTATCTCCATGTTTTTCAAAATTCCTTTTTCCAACATAGAGGCTTTTCTTTCCAATTCAGAATAAAAGTCAGGAGTTTCTTTTAAGAGCTTTAACATAGCGATTCCGGCTGCCATTGCCAATGGATTTCCTGATAAAGTTCCAGCCTGATAAACAGGTCCAATAGGTGCTAACATATCCATGATTTCTTTTCTTCCACCGTAAGCACCAACAGGTAAACCACCCCCAATAATTTTTCCTAAGGTAGTTAAGTCAGGCATAACATTAAAATATTCCTGAGCACCACCCTTAGCTAATCTGAAACCTGTGATAACTTCATCGAAAATCAATAAAGCGCCATATTCAGTACAGATATCTCGTAATCCCTGAAGAAAACTTTTTTCAGGAAGAACAACTCCCATGTTTCCTGCAACAGGCTCAACAATAATTGCCGCTATCTCACTTCCTTTTTCCTGAAATAATTTCCTAACAGAATCAAGATTATTGTATTCGGCTATCAAAGTGTCTTTGGCATTGCCTGAAGTAACCCCTGGGCTATCTGGTAAACCTAAAGTGATTGCCCCTGAGCCAGCTTTAATCAGGAAACTATCTCCGTGTCCATGATAATTACCTGCAAATTTCACAAAACACTCTTTTTTAGTATATCCACGAGCTAAACGAATTGCACTCATGGTAGCTTCTGTCCCTGAATTTACCATACGAACTTTTTCTATGGAAGGTACCATTTCTACAATAAGTTCTGCCATTTCGGTTTCATATTCATTGGGAGCTCCAAAACTTGTTCCTTTTTGTGCAGCTTCGTTAATTGCTGCAAGAATAGTATCATGAGCATGACCAAAAATTAAGGGTCCCCATGAAGATACAAAATCAATATATTGATTTCCGTCGATGTCGGTTATATAAGCCCCTTTCCCTTTCGCAATAAACACAGGGTTTAATTTTACACTTTTAAATGCCCTAACCGGAGAGTTTACTCCTCCCGGTATCAATTCTTGAGACTTTTTAAAAGCTTCAATACTTTTATTAAATTCCATGATTTTTAATATTATAAATTTTCTTTGACTTAAAAAGCGCCTAAAGTTTTAATCTCTTTTACCTTTAAAACTTTAGGCGCTATATGTTTTTATCTTCTTTGCGTTTTTTATTTTCTGTTTAAAATGTTTGCGGCTTCAACTGCATGATAAGTAATTATAATATCAGCACCTGCTCTTTTGATAGAGGTAAGGATTTCCATCATCACACGTTCTCCGTCTATCCAATCATTTTGAGCTGCTGCTTTTACCATTGAAAACTCTCCACTTACATTATATGCAGCCACCGGCATCTTGAATTCAGTTTTAACGCGATAAATAACATCAAGATAACTTAATGCAGGTTTAACCATTACAATATCGGCACCTTCTGCAATGTCAAGTTCTACCTCGCGTATGGCTTCGTTTGTATTTGCAGGATTCATTTGATAAGTAGCCCTGTTTCCAAATTTAGGAGCACTTTCTGCTGCTTCTCTAAAAGGACCATAAAAACCTGAAGCATATTTAGCAGAATAAGACATAATTGGAATCTTTTCGAAATGATGCTTATCCAACTGTTCGCGAATCTTAGCAACCCTACCATCCATCATATCACTTGGAGCAATCATATCAGCACCTGCTTCAGCTAATGAAACAGATTGTTTTGCTAAAGTAATTAAGGTTAAATCATTGTCAACGTCACCATCCACAATGGTTCCGCAATGTCCATGAACAGTATATTCGCAATTGCAAACATCAGCAATTATATAAAGATCAGGCAACTCTTTTTTAATTGCCCTGATTCCTTGTTGAACAATGCCGTCATGTTTGCAAGCTACACTACCATCATCATCTTTTTGAGCAGGAATGCCAAATAGTAAAACAGCTTTTACTCCACTTGCATAAACTTTTTTACATTCTTCAACCAGATTCTCAACAGATAGTTGATAATTACCCGGCATCGATTTAATTTCGTTTCTTATATTAGTACCTGCAATTACGAATAAAGGCATTACAAAATCGTCAACTGATAATTTGGTTTCAGTTACCATTTGACGTAAAACACCATTATATCTTAATCTTCTTAATCTTGTTACTGGGAAATCCATTTTATTAATTTTATTTATTGTTTATTTTTGAAAGAATTCTATTATTGCCTCACAAAGTCCTTCAGCATTTGATTTTTTTGCTGTTATGATAGGCTCCAAACCTTCTTCCTGAATTGCTTTTGTTGTTGTTGACCCAATGCTTGCTATTTTTAAGTCTTTAATCTTATGAAATTCATAAAAGCTACAGAAATTTTTAAATGCTGAGGGGCTGGTGAAAATAATTATATCATACTGGTCTTGTTTTACAATCTCTAATATTGATGTATCAATAGTAGAAGGTCTGTTTGTTTTATATACATTTATTCTCTTCACTAGACTTTCATTCGACAACCTGTTCGATATAGTATCATCAGCAAGATTTCCAACAGGAAGTAATATTCGCAGGTATTGAGGATGATACTCTT
>JBAWXL010000233.1:0-7466 GCA_037144095.1 Bacteroidota bacterium | reverse complement strand
TCACCATCCAACTATCGTAATACGTATGAATTATATTATAACGTGAATGGAGGTGCTGATCAGTATATAACATCAATTATGAATTCGCAGTCAGTTTATTCCTATTCGTATGCATGGACAGTGCCTGATATAACCCCAGGTAATGTCAAGATTAAAATTATCAGCCGTTGGAACACTTATGGCAATGGCGGTACAGTATTTTGGACAGATTCTTCAGATATTGCATCACCTACTGTTGATCCTGCCGGAACTATCACAGTTACCAATCCAAATGGGGGTGTTACCTTAAATGCACTAACAAATTATAATGTTACTTGGACAGCAAATGGTACTAGTGGATTCTACGATGTACTTTACAGTGTAAATGGTGGAACAAGCTACGCTACACTTACAAGCAATATTACCGGAAATACTTATGCATGGAATGTAAACAACAATCCAAGTACAAGTGTGTTAATTAAAATTCGCGACAATCAGAATACATGTAGAAAAGATGTAAGCAACGCAGCAAATACTATTATCGCTGCGACACCTATTCTTACTGCTCCCAATGGTGGTGAAGTATGGAATGTGAATAGCACTCAAAACATTACTTGGAATTCTAGTACAATCTATGGTTCAGTATTTATTGAATACTCTACTGATAATGGTGTTACGTACAATACAGTGGTTGCTTCGACAAGTAATACTGGAAGTTACAGTTGGGCTGTACCATTCACACCTTCGACACAAGCGATAATTAGGATAAGCAATGTTGGAAATCCAAGTTTGTATGATGTTAGTAATGCACCATTCACTATTCAAATTCCTACTCCTATTGTTACAGCTCCAAATGGCGGTGAAACTTGGTATGCAGGTACTGTTCAGAATATTACTTGGACAGCAGCTACTTTCTTTAGTACAACTGTGAACCTCGCTTATTCTTTAGATGGTGGAACAAATTGGATAACGATTGCCAACAGTCAAACAAACAATGGTACGTATGCATGGACACTTCCTAATGTGAACTCTGCAAATGCCTTGGTTAAAGTTACCAATAGTAGCAATACAACTTACTATGATGTTAGCAATGCGCTATTAACCTTACGTCCTTATGTTCGTGTTATTACACCGAATGGTGGTGATTTATTAGGAGCATGTACTCAAACCACTATTAGTTTTGAAAGAGCTCCTGCTTACACGGCGTTTAACATAGAATATTCAATTGATAATGGATCAGCTTGGATAGTGTTGCAATCCAATACTACGTATTCAAGTACCTTTAATAATTATAGTTGGACAATTCCAAATAACCCATCAGCACAAGTGCTTGTTCGAGTATATCCTTATGGAAATGTAGCTTTAGGTGATCAAAGTGATGCGATATTTACTATAAAGAAAGCTGTAACAATAATCCAACCGAATTATGGTGGCGTACTTGTTGTAGGCTCTTCCTATCCGATTAAGTGGCAAAGTGATGGCATCTCAAATGTCTATGATATTGCTTATTCAACAAATGGAGCTGCAGGCACTTACACTAATGTTGTGATTGGATATAACACTGCTAATAATACATATAATTGGACAGTACCTAATACACCTTCAACAAATTGTTACCTAAGAATTCGCGACAATATAAGTGCATGTAAAGAAGATATTTCAGATTTAGCATTCACAATAGCTACCTCTGCAAATCCAATCACAGTTACTGCTCCAAATGGAGGAGACACCTTGGGGGCATGTCAAACGTATAGTATTACTTGGACAGAAACAGGTGCGCCAATAGGAAACTATAATATATCATACTCTATTGATTATGGGACGAATTGGGTACCTATTGTAAGTAACTATTTGACTACTTCTGGTACTTATTTCTGGATTGTTCCGAACATAACTTCATCAGGAGCCTTAATCCGTGTACAATCTGGCTTAAATCCTTTGGTTTTTGATTATAGTAATGCATTATTTGTTGTGCGTCCCGGTCGTCTTTATTCAAGTACTGATGCTACTATTTGTTCAGGGAATTCAGTACAATTAAACACTACTGGTGGTTCAAATTATACATGGTCACCAACAACAGGTTTATCGAATCCTACTATTCCAAATCCTATTGCTACTCCTGCAAATACAACTCAATATATAGTTTCATCTAATTCTTCGGGATGTTATTTGAGAGATACTGTATTGATTACAGTTAATACAAGCTCTGGATTAACGGCATCAGTTTCTATTAGTCCATCAACAAGTACGGCTATTTGTATTGGCACTCCGGTTTTATTTACCGCAACCCCAACTAATGGCGGCGCGTTGCCAATTTATCAATGGAAAAAGAATAGCATAAATGATGGTACAAATACTTATACTTATTCAATTTCTTCATTAGTTTCCGGTGATGTAATAACATGTGTGATGACATCTTCTGTCTTATGTGTGGGTAATAGCCCCGCGACATCAAATGCCGTCACAATGACAGTTATGTCAAATGTTACACCTTCGGTTTCTATATCTACTCCGATAAATACGGTATGTTCAGGAAGTTCAGTTGTATTTACTGCAACACCCGTTAATGGTGGAGGTTCGCCTACCTATCATTGGAAGAAAAATAGTGTGAATGTTGGTTCAAACTCTAGTACATATACTGATAACTCTTTAACTAATTTGGATGTAATTAGCGTTGAGATGACTTCTAACGCAAGTTGCGCAAGTCCTTTGATTGTCACATCGAATTCAATCCTCATGACCGTAAATCAAAGCACAACTCCATCAATAGCAATTTCTACTCCAAACGGTACAATTTGCAGTGGAGCAAATGTAACTTTTACTGCCGTTGCGACCAATTCGGGATTGACTCCTTCATATCAATGGAAAATTAATGGAACCAATGCAGGAACAAATTCTAATACCTTTACAACATCTACACTTGCTAATAATAATGTTGTTACTTGTATAGTAACTTCGAGTGCAACTTGTAATACAATTAGTACTGCTACTTCGAATTCACTATTAATGACTGTTACTACTGCACCTGCCGCACCAATTGCTACCAGCAATACTCCTGTTACAACCAATGGAACTATTACATTATTTGCTAGTACAATTTCGGGTGCTACTTATGTTTGGTCAGGGCCAAATGCTTTCAATTCTTCTGCCCAAAATCCAACAATTGCTAATGCAACCTCACTTATGAGTGGAACATATTCAGTATATGCAACGGTGGGTGGATGTTCTGGTCCTGTAGATACAACAATTGTTACGGTTTCTGGTGCACCTCAAAGTGTTGCTATTGCAGGAACAGTCATGTCAGAAACAGGTGAATTAATCAGTGGTGTTAAAGTTAAGCGAACTGGCGCAAGTGTAGATTCTATGTACACAGTAAGCAATGGACAATTTAGCTTTAATGTTACACAAGGGTCAAGTTTAGTAATAACACCCTCAAAGAATAATGACATTACAACATACAACGGCGTAACTACATTTGATTTAGTATTAATGCAGCGTCATGTTCTTAATACACAATTGCTCAGTTCACCTTATAAGGTAATTGCTGCCGATGTGAATAGTTCAGGTACAGTTACTAATTTAGATATCGTACTCACGAAGTCTTTGATTTTGCAAAACACGACATCTTTCCCCGGTAACAAACTATGGGCATTTGTCAATTCAAGCTATACCTTCCCTGTACCAACAAATCCATTCCCATACGAAAACTCGCGTTCATACAGTAGTGCAAGTGCGGCTGTTGACCAGAATTTTATAGGTATGAAATTAGGTGATGTTAACAATAGTTGGGATCCTAGCGTGGCTAAAGAGTATGCGTCAAATATTGTTACTATGCACTTGGATGATAAACAAGCTATGAATGGCGATATTATCACTGTTCCGGTAACCGTATCAAACTTTAATTTGATTAGCGGATTCCAATACACAATTGCCTGGAATTCATCTGTACTTGAATTTGTTGAGGCTAGCAATGCTAGTTTGAATATGGATTATGGCACCACACAAATTAGTGGTGGAAAACTAACTGCTTTGTGGGCGACAGAGAATTTACTTGGCAATTCACTTAGTGATGGAAGTACCATCTTCGAACTTAAGTTTCGCGTAATAGGCAACTCAGGTGAATCGACAATGGTTTCAATAAATTCAGATATGACAAGTGTTGAAGCTGTTAATAGTGAAATGCAATTAATAGCTATTACACCGGAAGCTGCTTTGATTAAAGTGATGGAAGCAACAGGAATAAGTTCTATTATTGGTAGTGGATATCAACTCATGCAGAATGAGCCAAATCCATTTGCAGATTTGACTCACATTTCTTTTAGCTTACCGGTTGATGATAAAGTGATAATTAGCGTCTTTGATATTTTTGGTAAAAAAGTGGCTGAGTTCTCAAGACAATACTTAGCAGGAGTTCATAGTATTATTTGGGATGGAACTGATGATGAGGGAAACAAATTGAGTGTTGGAACCTATTACTATAGAATGCAGTCAGGAAAATATGTCAACGTTAAGAAAATGGTATTGCTTAAGTAAGTAATCCTTTAGCTTATTGTACATATCATCATGACTTTTGAAGACATAAAATAGAAAATCATTGTGTTACTATTGCTTTTGCAAGCAATAGTAACACAGTAGTTTTTTGAGAATATGTTGAAATACTTATTAAATAACTAAAAAATGAAAAAATATATATTATTAGGATTACTTTGTTCCTTATTATTTACAGTTAATGCTATTGGATCTGTTACTTTTATAATGAATAATTATTCAGCTTCCTCAGGATCTTACATTACCATTCCTATAAAAGTTAATGGTTTTACGAACGTAATGTCTATTCAGGGAACCATTCAATTTGATCCAGCAATACTTAATTATACTTCTATTCAGGATTATGGACTTTCAGATATGAATTCTAGTTTTGGAGTAACTCAAGCTCCTTCAGGGATTATTACATTTTCATGGATAGAGGGTTCTTTATCAGGAGTAACTCTAGCTGATTCAACAACAATTTTTTCGATTACATTTCATGTTGTTGGAGCTGTTGGTACAAATAGTGCACTATTATTTGTAAATGCTCCTACACTATTTGAAGTTCTAGACCCATCGAATAATGTACTACCCAATACATGGTCAAATGGATCGGTGCATATTTATACAACTGTTTCTATACCTGAAATAGAAAATAAAGGCTTCCAGTTATTCCAAAACGAACCAAACCCAGTTTCAGATAATACCCACATTGTTTTTTTCTTGCCCATTGAAAGTGAAGTAACGCTATCAATTTATGATATATTAGGAAACTGTATTTGGAGTTTATCCAAAGTATTTTCGTCAGGTATTAATACATATAACGTGAATACTGACAATATAAATGGTACTAAGTTAAGGAGTGGTACTTATTATTTCAGAATCATTTCAGGGGAATATTCAGATGTTAAAAAAATGCTTGTTATAAAGTAATGAGAATATATAATCAATGATAATAATTCATATCTTGTAAAATGAAAAAGAAGCTTTTATATTTATTTCTGCTTTTATTTTTGGGACAATCTAGTTTTGGATCCGTTTCTTTTATAATGAAGCATCATTATGCTATTTCCGGTTCACAAGTAATCGTACCTGTTAAGGTCAAAGATTTTGTGAATATCATGTCTATTCAGGGTACTATACAGTTTGATCAATCAATATTGTCGTATGTATCTGTGCAAGACTTTGGGCTTTCAGGCATGAATTCTTCATGGATTGGGCTTACTCAGATTGCAAGCGGACAATTGACTTTTCTATGGGTTGATCCAGGTTTGTCTGGAGTAAACCTTCCAGATTCTACTACCATTTTTTCTATTAAATTTAATGTCAATGGTACAAATGGTCAGGTTGCTCCACTTTCTTTTATTGACACCCCCACACCCATGGAGGTTATCAATGGTGCCATGAATCCTGTCACCTTCACACTTGTAAGTGGTGCGGTACATGTGCAGAATAGTGTTTCAAATACTATTGTTTTTAAACTTGATTCTATAACAGGAACTCAAGGGGCTCAAGTATCAGCTTCACTCCGAAGTGTAGGCTTTACAAACATTACTTCAGTCCAAGGCACTATCCAATTTGACCCTGCTGTGGTTACGTATATAGGTATTGGATATTATGGCTTACCCGGAATGAACGCAGGCAATTTTGGGCTGTCTCAGATTGCTGCAGGCAAGTTGACTTTTTCCTGGTTGGATGGAACTTTCGCAGGGCAGAATCTTGCTAGTGGAGCACCGCTGTTTTCAATATTGTTTAATTTAACCGGAAGTTCGGGAACTCAAACAACTTTAAGCCTTGTTGATGCGCCAACACCACTTGAGGTTATAGACTCATTACAGAGCCAGGTTACTACGGCAAAAGTAAATGGCAGAATCAATATTATAGGCAATACCACACAACAAACTTTACGACTTAAAATTGATTCAGTTGCAGGACCAAATGGATCGCAAGTGGTGGTGCCAATTAGGGCATGGCATTTTCGGAAGATAATTACAATGCAGGGGACTATTTCATTCAATACGGCTATAGCCACATATGGGGCTGTGGAACAATTCGGATTGACAAATTTGGATGCAAGTAGTTTTGGTACAAGTCAAGTTGCAAATGGAAAACTGATGTTTTCTTGGAGTGATGGAACTAATGCTGGTACAACAGTTGCTGATTCAAGTATTCTTTTTGCTATACGATTTAATGTTGTTGGTGCACCGGGAGATATAACCCCCTTGAATTTTATTAACACACCAACACCTACTGAATTTATTGATACTACTTACAGTGCCATGAGTTCTATACTTCAATCAGGTAGGATACGTGTGTCAGCCAATAGTTTCATAACAACTGTTGATCCTAGTTCACTTATTTATTGTGCGGAGAATTCCATAACTGTTAGTTATACCTCTAGTGGGTATTTCAGCCCAAGTAATAACTTTATCTTGCAATTATCAGATCAAAATGGCAGTTTCGCTTCCCCTATTAATATTGATACTATTGTTTCTACAATCGGCGGAACCTTTACTGCAAATTTGCCAAGTTCATTGGTTGCAGGTACTTTGTATCATGTAAGAGTTGTTTCTACAAATCCTATGGTTTTTGGTACAATGAATCCCTCTAGTATAACAATCTCTACAGTACCTGCTATAGCAGCAACACCTACGGGAGCTACCTCTATGTGTCAAGGAACCACGAGTGGTGTCTATACAACTTCCGGTGCACTTGGGGCAATATCATATCAATGGAATATAAATCCCTCAAATGCAGGTACTACATCGAGCACAAGCACTTCGGCAACTATAACATGGTCACCATTATATAATGGTCCTGTTACAGTGACAGTGAGAGGCATAAATAGTTGTGGAAATGGAGTCTATTCCTCTGCTTTATCGGTAACCATAAATCCTATTCCTGCGACTCCTATAGTTAATGTAGTTAATAACTGTGGCAATTCTGTATTATCAACTACA
>JBAWXL010000232.1:0-7545 GCA_037144095.1 Bacteroidota bacterium | reverse complement strand
TCGGACCAACATTTATAACCCCATCCCTATCTAAAAATAAATACTTCGAAACCCGAATGTTTCTTTGCATTTTATTGGGGAAAAATTGCAGATTCCACCAACTGACAAAGGATATGACCCACAAGTATGTGTGCTTCCTGAACTCGGGGCGTATCGCCGGAAGGCATCGCCAAAAGATAATCGCAACTGTCTTTCATCTTGCCTCCTTTACTTCCAGTCATGCCAATGCAAATCAAATTTTGATTCTTCGCCACTTCTAGTGCTTTGATAATGTTGGTCGAATTACCTGAAGTTGATAAACCAATCAGCATATCGCCAGGCTTACCCATAGCCTCAACCAATCGGGAATAAATCACATCAAATGAATAATCATTGGCAACCGCAGTCAGATAAGAAGTATTAACATGCAATGCCTCGGCATATAAGGGCGGACGATCATAATAAAAACGTCCTGAAAGTTCTGCTGCTATATGTTGAGCATCAGCCGCACTTCCCCCATTGCCACACAAGAGTATTTTTCCTCTTTTTTTATATACCTCAATCATTTTATCGGCGACCTTTTGAATTTCAGTCTGCAAAACAATGTCCAGCAACATCATTTGCTTCACCAAAAATGATTGTTTTATAATATCTCTAATTAGCATATTATCTGTTTAGGATGGCTTTTGCATAATTATCCCAACTCATATTCTTTGAAGTTTGAACAATATTTTCTTTATCAATGGGATGTTCAATAGAATTAATCATTGCCGCCGCCATTGAATCAATATTTTCTGCTTCTGCAAGATAACCATTGTATCCTTCTTTAATGGTTTCAGGGAAATGCCCGACTTTTGTTGCAAGACTGGGTAAACGAAAATTATAAGCAATCGATTCAACACCTGAGGGCGTTGCGGTTAAGTAATATAAGACGATACTATCGCTAATTTGAAAATATTTATGGACATCTTCATTTGGAACAAAATCAATTACGCTCACTACTTTATCAGAAATCCCCAATTCATCAATCAATTCCATTGGACGATAGTTGCGTTCATAATCCTGCTTATTTAAGAATATCGATTTTGCTATTCCAAATAGTGCATTTTTAATCTTGGTGCTGAATTTTTTAGTGTCGAGAGTTTGCCAAAAAGCTTCTCCTACTATTAATAAAGAAACATCATCTCTCTTTTCTGCAACCTTTGCAAAGGCTTTGATTACATTATGCAGACCTTTATATTTACGAATGAATCCGAAAAACAGAAATACATTCTTCTTTAATCCAAGCTTTTCTTTCTGAGCTTTGATGTCAAAATTTGGATCAGGCTTGAACATATCATATACAGGATGATATAATTTTATAACAGGTTTCCCAATAATTTCTTTATTATTATCATCAATTACAGAAAACTTTGTATCGGGAAAGAGTTTGCCAAGTTCTTCAGCCGTTTTATAAGAATGAACAACATAAGTATCGGCTCTTTTTACCCCCATTTTGGTAAAATAGGTATCAATCACACTCCCTTCTTTCTGAACAACAAAGTGCATATCAAACACAACTTCTATATTGGTGTGTTTCTTGAGTTTTCGTGCTATTCTTCCCAAAGGCAAACCCTGAATGGCAATTGACCATTGAAATATCACCATTCTTGGATTAATTTCTTGGATTATTTTATAAGTAGCATGCCACGAAAAAGGATTATTATAATTGGTAATATAATGGACCTTAATTTGAGTTTCCTCTAACTGATCTTTTTTACTTTTTCTGTCGATAAAATCACGTGGAATGATTGCAGGATATTGTTGTGTCCATGAAACAATGTGAACTTCCACACCCCCCATTCTGTCGAAAGCCTTAGCAAGTGAAGTATTGTAATTTGCAATGCCCCCCTTAAACATAGGTCCCGGACCAAAGACCACTATACGATTGTTCATGCTTATGTGCAATTATTATTTTAATTCACTTTTATTGATGCGCACTACAGCGGCATCATACACTCTTTTCATTCCTTCTTCGATAGTAATTCTCGGGTACCATCCAAAACGTTCTTTCACATAACTCATATCACAATAGCGTGAATGAACCCCAACGGGTTTGTCAAGAAGAGGTTTAATGGTAGGTTCATATCCTGCAAATTTCGAAAACAATTCAATAAGTTCGAGGAAAGAAGTGAGTTTGCCTGATCCAATATTATAGGCAGAACCATCTTTCACATTATCTAATAAAATGAAGATAAAATCGATAATGTCATCAATATGAACAAAGTCACGTCCTTGTTTTCCGCTTCCCCAAACCTCAAAAGGATTTTCTTTTTTTGCAGCTCTTGCAGCAATGGCAGGAACTGGATAGGTTAAATCCTGATCTTCTCCATATCCTGAAAATGGACGGATGCAAACAACCGGCACTCCATAATGGCTTGCGGCTATTTGTGCTAAAAACTCTCCTGTTAATTTAGACCATCCATAAGTCATATCAGGAGTACCTAAATTACTAGAGAAATCTAAATCAGATTCTTTTAAAGCAATTGCATGAGTTACTGACTGGAGATTTATAGGATAAGCTGCACTTGAACTTGGATAAAGAACACGGTTTGGTTTATGCTGACAAATCCAATAAAAGAATTCGGCATCTATTGAAAGGTCGAGAGCCACAACCATTGGGTCGCCTTCAATTTTTGCTCTTCCTCCAACAATGGCTGCAAAATGAAAAACATCGCTGAATTTTTCAAAATCCAAGCCATATTTTTCTTGAATATATCTTGGATTTTGACGGAAATAAAACAGAAAGTCGCGGAAATCGCCTTTCCAAAAGAAAATTCGTTTATCATTTCCAATTACTTCTAAATCATTTTTGAATTCAGAAGTAAAGTTTTCCATCCATTCTGAAGGATGTGTACCAATGGATAAATCATCTACAACAAATATTGTGTCATTGGTCGTTTTATACAGTCTTTTAACCATATTCCTGCCTACAAAACCACAGCCACCTGATACTAAATGTATTTTCATATAATTTGAAATTTATTTTAAGTTTATTTTATCGTTAATTTGATAGTTATTCCTATCGTGCGCGTTACGCGAAACCAATTCGGCGACAAAGCCGGTCAGAAAAAGTTGAGTGCCTATTATCATTGCAACCAATGCCAAATAAAACAATGGCTGGCTTGTCACATCACGTGCATTCGATTGTAAAACGAATAAATGATAGAGCTTTTGTGCAATAAGCCATGCCGAAATAATTCCTCCGCCAATAAAAAACAAGCTCCCAATACCACCGAAAAAGTGCATGGGGCGTTTTCCGAAACGTGTAACAAAAAATATGGACAATAAATCAAGAAAGCCATTTATAAATCTCTCTAAACCAAATTTTGTTTTCCCATATTTACGTTCCCTGTGTTGAACAACTTTTTCTCCAATTTTTGTAAACCCTGCCCACTTGGCAATTACAGGAATATAGCGATGCATTTCGCCATAGACTTCAATATTTTTAACTACTTCAAGTTTATATGCTTTTAAACCGCAATTGAAATCGTGCAATTTAATTCCCGACATTCTTCGTGTGGCATAATTAAAGAACTTTGTTGGAATAGTTTTGGTTATTGGATCATATCTTTTTTTCTTCCAACCTGAAACCATGTCGAATCCTTCTTTCATAACCATATTATATAATTCGGGAATTTCATCCGGGCTATCTTGCAGATCGGCATCCATAGTGAAAACTACATCCCCATTTACGGCTTCGAATCCTACATTTAATGCAGCCGATTTTCCATAGTTTCTTCTAAAAGAAAGTCCTTTTACATTTGGATTTTTAGCAGATAATTCCTGAATTACTTTCCATGAACTGTCGGTACTTCCATCATTAATAAATAATATTTCATATGAAAAAGAATGCTCAAGCATTACTTTTTCTATCCAAGAAGATAGTTCGGGCAAAGATTCTTCCTCATTTAAGAGTGGAATGACAATAGATATATCCATTTTATTGAATATCTTTAAAATTACTTTCGAATGAATTATCCACTTTCTTGATAAATATTGCTGCAATTAATGAAAGGATTAATCCCACCAAAATATTTCCAATAATTGCAAAGAAAGCCATCCAACCGGGGGTGTAGAAAGATGTTGCCATCTCAATCTGTTCATCAGTCATTTGCGGATTGGAAGCAGTCATATTTTCAATTCCCATTTCCTTTATTTTATTCATGATTTCAGGATCGATAAATTTGAATAAGAGATAGGCAAAGAAACCTAAAATGATTGATGTAAAAACACTTATCAACAATCCGGAATTAAATGCTTTTCCATAGGTAATATAACCACCTAATTGATTATTTCGATAAGAAATAGTGCCCAAAATTATGCCTGCTAACAAGATAATATAAGTCAAATATTGCCCAATGCTGGTAGATGATAAATTAATTGCCCAAAATAAAAGGGCGATTAAAATGTTGGCACCGCCTACGAAAAGCGCTATGTACATAGCATTTCCGTATAAAGTTTTTCTTTTATTTTCCATAATTTGATTGAATATAATATATGCAAAAGTAAGAATTTTAGCATAATCTAAAATGATTTTTGAAATAAAATTTCGCAGGAACCAAAAAATGTGTACTTTTGCATCGGGTAAGTCTTATACGACCAGCTCCTGTGAACTCCCCCAGGTTTGGAAGAAAGCAAGGGCAAACGGTTGAGCGGTGCGATGTAAGTAGCTTACCCATTTTTTTTGAATAAAATTACCTCCATTAAATTTATTATTATTATCTTTGTTTGATTTTAAATCAAAAAAATAATTTTATGGCACAACTAATCAAAATATACCCGGACAACCCAAATCCAAAGCTGATTTCAACGATTGTTGAATGCTTAAATGATGGGGGAATCATCATTTATCCAACTGATACCATTTATGGTATGGGATGCGACATTCAAAAAACAAAGACAGTTGAGAAAATCGCGCAACTTAAAGGAATTAATCTTCAGAAAGCTAATTTTTCTTTTATCTGTTATGACTTAAGTCACATTTCTGACTTTTGCAAACCTTTAAATAATGGAACTTTTAGGTTGATGAAAAAGGTTTTACCTGGTCCTTACACTTTCATTCTTAATGCTAACAATAAAGTTCCTAAGCTTTTTCAGAGCAAAAAGAAGACTGTTGGAATTCGGGTTCCTGATAATTTAATTACTCGTTCGATTATTAAAGAACTTGGTAATCCTTTAATGTCGACTTCGATTCATGATGATGATGATGTGGTTGAATATACCACTGATCCGGAACTTATCTATGAAAAATATCAGAATACGGTGGATATTATCATTGATGGTGGATATGGGGATAATCATCCTTCGACTGTTTTAGATTGTACGCAGGAAGAAATTGTGATTATTCGCATGGGAAAAGGCAAAATCGTTAATGATTATTGATGCTATATCTGTAAAAAACTTATTTTCTTCTGATAAATTTTCTCTGGATAATTCTGTTGAATTAACTGAAATTATTTTAAAGAATTCTAATATTACCATCGAACGAATTGTCTCGAACGGGCAGCATTCGGCCGATGGTTTTTGGTATGATCAGATGCAGGATGAGTGGGTTATGTTGTTAACAGGCTCGGCTCAACTTCAATTTGAAGGAAATAAGACCATTAATTTGAAATCGGGGGATTATATTTTGATTCCTGCTCATTGTAAGCATCGAGTTAACTCAACAAGTGCTGAACCTAAGTGTTTTTGGTTGGCAATTCATGGCAATTTGGCAAAATAATTCAGGCATGTTAACCCATCGACAGCTATTTTTAAATAATGTTGCGCAAACTAGTCCTTTTCCATTGGGACTTGAGATTGAAAGAGCGGAAGGAATTTATCTTTGGGACAGAAATCAAAAAAAATATATCGATTTAATTGCAGGTATTTCGGTGAGTAATGTTGGTCATCGGCATCCAATGGTAATTAAAGCTATTGAAAAACAACTTGCCTCTTATATGCACCTTATGGTGTATGGCGAATATGTTCAAACACCTCAGGTTGAGCTTGCCAGGAAAATAACTGAGCTTCTTCCCTCTTCTTTAGATAATGTTTTTTTTGTGAATTCGGGGAGTGAAGCTATTGAAGGGGCTATGAAGTTAGCTAAACGCTACACTGGAAGACATGAAATCGTTGCTTTTGAGAATGCTTATCATGGTAGCACGCAGGGGGCTTTAAGTTTATCGAGCGATGAAGATCGTAAGACGCCATTTTTGCCACTTTTGCCGGAAATTCAATGGTTAAAACTGAATAATCAAGAAGATTTATCTAAAATTACACAGAAAACTGCTTGTGTAATCATTGAACCTATACAGGGAGAAGCGGGTGTGAGGGAAACGGATAAAAGTTTTATGCTGGAATTGAGGAAAAAATGCACTGAAACTGAAACTTTGCTCGTTTTTGATGAAATTCAGACGGGTTTTGGTCGTACAGGGAAGATGTTTGCGTTTGAACATTATGATGTGGTGCCTGATATTATCACTTTTGCTAAAGGTATGGGGGGTGGAATGCCGATTGGGGCGTTTGTTTCGTCAAAAGAAATTATGCAAACCCTTACTTTTGAGCCTGTTTTGGGTCATATTACTACTTTTGGTGGACATCCGGTTTGCTGTGCTTCGGCTATTGGTTGCATAAGTGCACTTTTTGATGATGATATGATTTCTTCAGTAGAACATACATCAAATATTTTTAGAAAAAACCTTTCTCAATTATCCATAGTTAAAGATTATCGTTCGAAAGGATTGTTGATTGCGGTGGAATTTGATAGTTTTGAAACTAATAAAAGGATTATTGACCGTTGTATTGAA
Source organism: Bacteroidota bacterium (assembly GCA_037144095.1). Classification (GTDB taxonomy): domain Bacteria; phylum Bacteroidota; class Bacteroidia; order Bacteroidales; family CAIXTV01; genus CAIXTV01. Next base: position 736 of record JBAWXL010000232.1, on the reverse strand, counting down.
AATGGAGTGATTACGGATTGGTTTTTGTATTCGCCACAGTCGATGCGGATTGCACCTCCTTTAAATATTACAGAAGATGAATGTGAACTGGCTTGCGAATTGATTATTAAGAGTCTATAAATCAAACTTAATGAAAAATATTTTTCTCATCTTAATTTTGTTTCTTGGAATTGGAAGCAATGTTAAAGCACAAAATCAGAAAGAAATTAAAGTTATTGCCATTTATGGCGATACAAAAGTTAATTATAAAGTTCATCAAAAGATTGTCAATAATATTATTGGTTATAAGCCTCAATTAGTTGTACATACAGGCGATGAAGTGAACGTTGGAATTATAAATAGTGAATGGAAACGGTTTAATTCTATTACGAAAGAGTTGAAAAAAAACGCTTTATACTTCCCTGTTCCAGGAAATCATGAAATGGAAGCCCCACAATATTATAATAACTTCGATTTACCTGAACCCAAGAAGTGGTATTCGTACCAAAGTGGTGGTCTTTTGATGCTTTTTTTCAATACTAATGTGGCTTATGATACGGCTTCGTTGCAATATAAATATTTTGTGAAAGTGCTTGAAGAGAAGAGCAAAACCGCTTCTTATATTATTGCGATTTCGCATCATCCGCCCTTCACCACTGCCGGGCATCAGCGAAAAACACAGGCTTTAAAGGATATTTTTGTTCCTTTATTTAAAAAATATAAGGTTTCGGTTTTGTTTAGCGGACATGTTCATGCA
>JBAWXL010000231.1:0-7567 GCA_037144095.1 Bacteroidota bacterium | reverse complement strand
TTTCTTTTACCTGCCACGATACAGCATATTTTACAGTTTGTTCAATTTGTTTGTAAGGGTCGCCCACATGAAAACTTCCAATGTCCAACATTAATCCTACATTATCAGATTTAATCATTGAAAATAAACGTTCAATATCATCTGCTGTTTTAAGATAATCATTATGATTCTGGATAGCCAATACAATTCCATGTTTTTTTGCAAACTCTGCACACTCATCAATGTCAGCGGCAATCCATTTTGCAGCTTGTTCCCAGGTATATCCATCAGGTGTTTTAAGTCCGGTATAAATGCGTAATGTATTTCCTCCTAATTTTTCAGCAACCAATACCCAATCTTTTACAAATTGCTTTTCTTTTTTTCTTTCAACCGAATCAGCTTGTGTAAAATTATTTTTAATACCTGTTCCGCAAATTTCGATACCTCTTTTAAAAGCCCTGCGTTTTACAGAATAAATAACATCATCAGTTGGAACAGTAGGGTATCCTTTGAAATAATATCCGGTTATGTCCAAACCCTCATAACCAATGGAAGCTGCATAATCAATTACATCCTGAATTGACATTTCATTTGCCATCAGTGGATTATTAAAGGAATAAAAATTTAAAACGATTTTCGTACGGCTCTGATCATTTATATTCCCAACAGGAAGTTTTTGCGCCCAGAAACTAGTGCTGCAAAGAAGCAATAATGCGCTTATTTTCAATTTGTTCTTCATATTCATTTACTTATATTTATTTGTTAATATGTATTTTGATGTTCTTATTACAAATCAGTTATTTGTTTGAATTTCGGAACCAGAATTTTCATTCCAACCCAGGCAACGAGATAAGCTATAGCACAATATGCAAACATAATCATATAAGCATCACTCATTTCTGACATTACAACTTTTGATTGTATTTTTTTTAGCTGCTCGAACATAACCGGATCAATGATTTGAACCTTTGTAAGCATAGATTTAGAAAGATTTCCTAATTCCACATGGTCAAGTAATAATTGACCTTTACTATCAAGCAGACTCAGGCTTCTGATTTTATCGACATAATGTCCCAAATTAGCTGCTTTTGCCTGTTCCCATGCTTTTGCAATTCCAGCAGCTCTATATGCATCAAAAAGCCAACCAGCCGATTTATTGACGATAATTGCACCAATACCACCAACCATGCCACCAATTCCTACTACGGATGCAATTGATTTTTTGGGGAACATATCCGAAACTGTTGTAAAAAGGTTGGCAGACCATGCTTGATGAGCTGATGCGCCTATTCCAATGATGATTACCGGAAACCAAAATGAATAATAACCAACAGTTTGAGCCAATAAAACAACCAATGGTATTACTGCAATCAATAACATAGCTTTCATTCGTCCGGTATAAACATCATTTTCTTTCTTCATAAAATATACCGGCAACCAACCACCACCAACACTTCCAACTATCGTCATAGTGTATAAAACAGCTAATGGTAGCGAAACCTGAGTTCCAGTCATGCCATATTGAGCTTTCAGAAAGGATGGCAACCAAAAAAGCATAAACCACCAAGGCCCATCCGTCATAAATTTTCCAAAACTAAAAGCCCAGGTTTGTCTGTATTTAAATAATTTAAGCCATGATACTTTCTCTTTTGAGCTGACTTCGGAAGTTTTTGGTTCATCTAAAGAATCGCTGTGAATATAATCAATCTCTTCTTTTGTGAGTTGCTTTGCTTTGTCGGGTTTTTCGTAAAGAATGAACCAGGGAATTAACCAGAATAAGCCTAATGCGCCGGTAATAATGAATGTCCAGCGCCAACCAACAGCGTCAGCTAAGAATGGAATAAATAGTGGTGCCAAAATTGCACCAACTGTAGTTCCGGAATTGAAAATACCTGCCGCAAGCGACCTTTCTTTTTTGGGAAACCATTCCGCAATTGTTTTTACAGCTACCGGAAAATTTGCAGCTTCACCAAATCCCAAAACACCCCGTGCAACCATAAAACCACCCGTACCTTTTGCAAAAGCATTTGCAATAGCACCAGCTGACCAGACTATTAAAGCCCAGGCATAGCCTTTTTTAGTTCCGAGCCAATCAATTAGTCGTCCGGTAAGAATCATGGAAAGAGCATAGGCAAATTGAAATACTGCAACTATATTTGCATAGTCAGAATCGTTCCAGTTAAATTCAATTTCAAGGCGGTCTTTTAGCAACGTAAGAACCTGTCTGTCAACGTAATTTATAGTGGTTGCAAAAAAGACTAATGCACAAATAGTCCATCTGTATTTTCCGATATTTTTCATAATCTCCGGATTTTTATATTCCGAAAATTCACTTTATTTCCATGGTCTTGTAAAAGTATTCGACCTTTAGGAGCTTCACCAAAGTTTTCCCATATTTTATATTTACTTAAAGCAACCAATTCGCGAAATTCTTTGCTACCTCTTTCATATTCAACTACTTTAAATCCATTGAGCCAATGCTCCACATGATTATTTTTTGAAACAATACGAGCAGTATTCCATTCTCCAATTGGATTTACACGTTTAGTTTTAATTGCTGGTATAAGGTCATAGAGCGAACCAATTGTTCTATTTCCATCGCGTCCAAGTTTTGCATCCGGATGATTTTTGTCGTCGAGAATCTGAAACTCAGGTCCTATTGTTGAACCCGGATTATGTTCCTTCTCTGTTACATAATACTTAATACCACTATTGGCTCCGGTAGTAATCTTAAAATCGACAACTAATTCAAAATCGGCAAATTCATCCAGCGTTACAATATCACCACCATTGGCTGATTCTTTCCCATCAGCTTCAATTACGCACAATTCTCCATCTTTAATTTCCCAGCCATTTTCAGGAAATTTGTCCTTGTAGGTCCCTCTCCAACCAGTTGTTGTTTTTCCATCAAAAAGCAATTTCCAACCATTTCGTTGTTCGTAATTAGAAAGTGTATTGAGTATATTGTTAATCTGAACAATTTCTTTATCTCCTTTTTTTATGTTTTCTTTAAGATTTTGAGTCATTATTCGTATGTTTCTCCAACAAACTTTTGAGCCAAGAGTCCAGGGTTTAGTCACAGCGTTAATACTATGAACCTGTAAACCTATGAAACCTGTATTATGCTTATCATCAAGCAAATCAGTAGCAAATACTCCATTTACCCAAGTTTTGATATGATTACCGATAGCTTCAATTCTATATTTATTCCACTGATTATTTCTGAAAGCAAGTTTTGCATTGGGATTGTATTCATTCGTATATAACCAGCCTGTGCCTTGTTCATCATAAATTCCACCACTCCAGCCTCTCTTTGATGGGTCTATTTCCATTTGATAACCATAAACAACTCCATTTTTGTAAGTTGGATTGGTCAAACTACGAAATTGAACTCCTGAATTCATACAGGTATCCACTTTAAACTCCAATTCAAGGATAAAATCAGCATACTTATTCTTTGTACATAAAAAAGAATTTGGAGAATCCGGTACTGTTTCACCAACAATAATCTCATTCTCAATGTTAAATTTAGCTTTCCCGCCTTTTTGTTCCCAACCGTCGAGATTCTTTCCATTGAAAAGTACAGTCCATGAATTCTCCTTTTGAGAAAAGACAGTTGACATTGAAATAAGTAGAGTGTATATAATTAATTTTATTCTCATTATGTTTTTGATTAAAGTGTAATTTCTAACCCATTTTGCTCCGCTGAAACATAAGCAGCATAAATAGTAGCAGTGACATCGGCTGCCAATTGACAGTTACTTTCTACCGGATCTCCGAAAGCAGCTGTACGGTAAAAAGCATCCATTTCGTGTTGATAGCCATTGAACCATCCTTCGTCAGGTGAGATAAATGACCAGCCCTGCTTTGTATCCGTTTTTTCTACAACATAAACGTCATCAAAATACGCTTCTTTCGGATTAAATGTTTGCATAGCATTATTTGGAGCGATATTACAGATAGTACGATGATTATTGGCATGAACCTCAACATAATTCTTCACACCACCATGAAGCAGTTCACTCGCCACAATATCTGCAATTGTGCCATCTTCGAACACGATATGTACAGAAGCATAGTCTTCCACATCTTTGTATGTATCCCTCAAATTGCCAAGATTGATATAATTTGGAAGACGTGTAATAGCATGCGTTCTTGCTGAAACCGTCATTGGTCTGATAGATTGCCCATTGCGGCTGATTCCTTCAACCTGTTTTAAATATATTGCCGCTGCCAATGGATGTGATCCTTTTCCAATCAATGAACCTCCACCTGACTTACACCATTGACCATAATCCAATGAATGAGAGCCGGAATGAGATTGTTGTGCCTGTATCCAAAGGATTTGAGCGCCGGTTTTTTGAATCACTTCTCTTTCTTTTTGAATAGCCGGAGCATAAATCCAGTTTTCGGCATACATAATTTGACCCCTACTTGCTTTCTCTGCATTGAGCATGGATTGAGTACTCTCCATTGTTTGTTTTAACCCAATTTTGCGTGAAAAAGTATCACCACAAAAGTCCTTAATACCACTTCCAAAGTATCCGGTAAATGGTTTTTCTACAATTACATGTTTGTCTGCTGATAAGACTTTTACAACCAGAGATTCGTGAGTAGATGGAGGTGTGCAAATATGTAGAACATCACACTTTTCAATCAGCTCTTCCAAAATCGTAAAAGCTTTTAAATCTCTGGATTCTGTGAAATTGTTTAATTTTATTTGATCTCTCGAATATGCACCAACAATTTCAACATCCACACTATGCACACACAACAGTGCTTCATAATGAAACTTTGCTGCAAACCCCGAACCGATTATCCCTGCACGAATTAGTTGTTTTTTCATGATTTAATAGTTTTTGTAAATCCGTATGGCATTGAGTATCGGTTCCCCAGTTTGTTTCTTGAAATTGACAGTAATTCCCTGATTATCTGTAACGTCAACAATAAATTTTTTACTAACCAAACGTGCTTCGCCATACTCTTTGGTTAAGTTTAAACTGTTGATTATATTCGTATTATTAATATCCACATCGAAAACACGTCCGGCAAAATCTTCCTTCAAGGCATCGTTTCCTAAATTATAAATTGATTTTTGCTGTTCCTTATTCGTTTGTAGTTCGGCAAAATAGAGGCAAACGGTGTATTTTCCATCGGGCACATCCATTTTAAAAGCTTCAATTCCCAAACGAGCAGTTTGGAAAACCGGATCATTTGTGGTACCCAATATATCCAGATCAGAAGCCGGTTGCGAACCAAAATAGGCCATTTTTTCGTACCGTTTACCACCCACATATCCCCAACTTCCAGGCTGATATTCTTTTTCGGGAAGCCATATAAGCGATTCTTTCTTGTCTTCAAAAAAACGATTTGAACCCAGCATTACATTTATTTCAGTAAATGGCAGTATTGACTCTTTTAAATTAAATGGAATGGAACGAAAATCGATTTTTTGCTGGTCTCGTAATGTTGTGTTATTTTCATTTTTTGATGTGGCATCCAGAGTATTTATTCCATTAATAAACGGCACATCAAAATTAGCAACATTATCTAGTACATTCTTATTTCCCAAACTTTTACCATTTAAAAACAATTCAATGGATTTAAGATTGGAATAAATCCTTACGGGTTGAATACATTCATTATTTTTGTCAGCATTTCCGCCTCTGATTTTCCAATTAGGGTTGCCAATAGCCAGCACCGGAGTTTTATTCAACAGTGCTTTGTAAAGTAAATAGGAATCTTTTATTTCCCTATCAGGTCCTACAACTCCTTTATTATTGACATGTGGTACTGCGTTTAAGCGTTTTTCGGAATTAAAGTCATTGAAATTCCAAATAGCAGCTCCGGCAATAAATGGCCTTTCCATAATTGATTTTATATAATGCTCATGGAAAATAGTAGCAAAATCTGATGAAAAATCGTATCGTTCTGGTTTTAAAGAATATATTCGAGGATCGGCATCAGCTCCATATTCCGAAATCATAAAGGGTTTATTTGGCAATCGTTTTTTTGATTCGTCTAAATATGTATTTATATAATCAAATGTTTTGATATAAAACCCAAAATACACATTAAAACCGATAATTTGTGGTATATCCGCTATTCTGGTTTTAAAGAAAATATCAAAATTATGCACCGGAATCATGGTATATCGAGTTGAATCATCCTTTTTTATCTGATTTTCAATCTTTTGTGCAAGTTCACGAACAGATTTATAATACTTTTGAGTTCGAGCAGTGTCGTTTGGGTAAGGTTGACGAAGCAAAACCTCATTCATATATGCCCAAATCATTACCGAAGGTCTGTTGTAATCTTGCAAAACCATTTCGCGTGTCATATTCAGACAATTATTTGTAAACGATTCTGTTTCTGTAATTTGATTGTTTAACGGAATTTCCACCGAACAAATTATACCCAGTTTATCGCACATTTCCATGATTGTAGGATCTTGAGGATAATGTGAAACCCGTAGAAAATTAGCTCCCATGGCTTTGAGGAGCTTTATATCCCGAATATGGAATTCGTCGGGCAAAGCATTACCCATATTCAAAAAATCCTGATGACGGTTTGTTCCCATTAATTTCAACCATTTCCCGTTGAGAAAGAAACCTTTGTCAGCCGAAAATTCGTACCAACGCACTCCAAGTGGATTCGATACTTCGTCCAACAAAACCTTTGTTTTCGCATTAAAAACTCGGGTAATTACGTTATAAAGAGTTGGTGAATCTGGACTCCATAACGATGGATTATCAATTTTTAAACCTTTCTGCTCAATTGTTAGAGTTGTTGCTGGGGCAACTTGCAGCGTCTTACTACTTGCTTTTACAATTAGCTGTCCTTTATCAGAAACAATGCTGTTTTCAATGATGAGTTTTGAAGGAATTTTATCATCGTTTACAACCAGGGTTTTAATGGAAACTTGAGCTTCCTTATCCGAAACCTTTGGTGTGGTAATGTAAACGCCTGATGAGGCAAAATGAGTAGTGGCAATGTGCTGTTTTTCAGTATAAATAAAGTAAACATCCCTGTAAATGCCCCCAAAAAAAGTAAAATCAGCGGATAGTGGAAGAATGTCGTCATTTACACGATTGCTAACTTTAACTGCCAATTGGTTTTGCTTTCCAAATTGAACCAAACTACTGACATCGAAGCAAAAGCGGGTATAACCTCCCAAATGAGTTCCAGCCAGTTTGCCGTTTACATAAACTTCAGTTTCCTGGTTGGCACCTTCGAAATAAATAAAAACCTGTTTGCCGGCTTTTTCAGTTGGAATAAATACAGACTTTCGATACCAACCCGTTCCACGATAATAACCCGGCGTTTCATCTACCACATCGGCTTTGTTCCATGTATGTGGAATAGTTACATTTTCCCATTTTGCATCATCGAAATCATTCGTTGATGCATTGGCAAATTCCCCAACAGAAAATCGCCAGTTTTCATTTATCGACTCAATAACCCTTGGGCTATTTGCAAAACCAGAAAGCGATATAAAAACGCTTAGAAACGCCAGAACTATTTTACTTTTCATTTTTTAGTACATGACAAAAATTATATAGCGATATAATTATTTGATAATCAACAA
>JBAWXL010000230.1:0-7626 GCA_037144095.1 Bacteroidota bacterium | reverse complement strand
GTAGCTGAACCATTACATTGACCGTTACATTTCTCATTGACAGAGGTAATGGTAGACGTAAATGCTGTTGGCTGTCCAATATCTACAGTACCCGTAATAATACATCCATTTGCATCAGCAGCATTTACTGTGTATATTCCTGAACAAATATTTACTAATGTATCGATATTTGCACCTACAAAAACTCCAGATGGCGTCCAAGTATACGTATACGGACTAGTTCCGCCGCCAACGATAGCCCTTACACCACCTGTACATTGCCCGTTACATAATACATCTTTTTTATTTTATACTTTGTAGAAAATAAAAACAAAATTTAATTCTAGATTTTCAAATCATTGGTAAGGACGGTAAATTCTATTTTCTAAATGCACATTTTTTAAATATTAAATTTCTGTCTTTTCAAGAACTTTTAAATGATCCCAAGGCTCATCCTCATACTTAGTTGAAAGCGGTACGATGTTTAACTTTTCAAAATCTACAACCGATTCGCAATTAATAAATAGCATTTTCAACAAACCGGGTTGAGTTAAATCATTACCATCCTTAGTTCTCCCATTTCGTTGAGCTATCCATATAGAAGATCGATTCGAAGAAATAGTTTCCCTAATATAAGCTGAAAGTTTTAAAGCACTTTTATAAAGTTCTTTCACAGTGCCGTCTCTCATAACAGTAATCGTTTTATTGATTTTAGCAATTTCCTTAATTACTTTAGACTTTAACAAATTGTTTCCAATAGCAGTTTCAGTTGTATTAAAACCCAGGTTATGCAAAATAGTTTCAAAGAAAGTAGAATCCAACACAATATCTCTATGATTTGAAATAAATAAGTAAGATTGAGTGGGTTTTAGTTTATCGAATCCCGAAAATGTTATACCGGAAGTTGTATCATTAATAATTTTATTTACCCCGGGAAGGATAAATATTTTCTGAAATTCATCGATAGAAGTAAGCATTGATGCCTGAGTTTCTAAAGAAGAAATGGAAACTCCGGGCATAAATATTTCATATAATCGTCGAATAGTCTGCAATTTCGATAATTTTCGAAACACATCGTAAACCTCTTGCAAATTATAAGGTCTAATGTCATCATAATTTCTAATGTCATCAGAATTCATGGTCGTATCATCATAATTCATGCTCATATCTAATTTCAATATAGGGCGTAAAAGTAAAAAAAATAATTATTTATTCGTCTTTATTTATTCGATTATCAATAAAAGTGATTGCTTTTCTATTCATTTCTGTAAATTGAATTTTCAAAACCTCCTCAATGCTTTCAAATTTAATTACCGGGGCTACTCGAAGTTTTGCTCTGAAATGATCTTTTATTTTCTTTTCCAGAAGATCAGAAGGCAATTCACAGCCGATATGCAACAAAATTTCATCTGTTCCCAGTTCATTTGTGTAAACTTCTACCAAATAATTAGAAACTTCTTTAATATTATTGAGAATATCGAATAATGCAGGTGGATATAATGTAGTACCTTTAAATTTAATCATTTGTTTCTTCCGTCCAATTATTGGACCTAAACGCATTGAAGTTCGACCACATTTGCAAGGTGCAGAATAATAATTGCAAATATCCCCGGTTTTAAATCTTAATAAAGGCATTCCTTCTACGCCCAATGTTGTTATAACAAGCTCTCCCATCTCGCCTTCAGCAACGGGCATACCATTGTCGTCAAGAAATTCAGCGATAAGAAGTTCTGGATGATGATGCCCTCCTATCCCCTGCGCACATTCCGTAAAACCACCTTCCATTTCAGTGGAGGCATAAGTTGAATAAAGTTCAATATTCCATTTCTCACGAATGCGTTCCCCAAGTGTGTTTAATGAAAAATCCGGATGACGAAGTGATTCACCAATACAAATTGCTTTTTTAATAGATGAATTTTGAAAATCGATGCCATTTTCTTCTGCATATTCTAGCATTTTCAAAATAAAGGATGGAACAGTAATTAACGTATTTGTTTGAATACGCTGAATCGTGTCCCATTGCAACTCTGAAATTCCTGAACCAACACGAACAACTCCTGCTCCCATTTTACGAATACCCATAAAATAAGCCAAACCAGCCATAAACCGTCTGTCTATAGTTGTGATGAGCTGATAAATATCGTTTGGAGTTCCATCAGCACAACAAAATGAAATATATTCACAATATGCAAGCCGTTCTAAGTCATGATTGGTAAGAGCAAAGGTCACAGGTTCACCTAATGTTCCTGAAGTTGTAACATAGTCAATAATCTTGGATTTATCTATACAAATCATGTCCTGACTATTTAGTTGCAAATCATCTTTCGTTGTGAAAGGTATATTTCTTAAATCTTCAAGAGTTTTAATCTTTTCAATTTTTATCTGATAATCTAAGAATAATTTTCGATAATAAGGCGATTTTTCATAAAGGTAGTCAAGTTGTTTCACTAATTGCTGTTCCTGATAACTTTTAATGGCTTGTAATGATTGCTGTTCAATTTCAGGGATGAACCCACCTTTTCCTCCACTTCTACTGAAAATATTTCTATATGTTTCTAACATATTACACTTTGTTTTAAAGTTTGCTTATAACCAAGTGACTCGTAATGATGCGAACAATAGAAATCAATAATTAACTTATCTTGCTCACTAAGAGAGTATAAATTCTTTACATAACCAGAATTATCTTTAATGGTCTTGGTCAAATTGTCTTTACATTCTTGAGTAAAATCCATTTCAAATTGCTGATAAATTTTTCGCATTGTCTCAATCGGATTAATCTCAAGTTCTTCATAACAAACATTGATAAAACTTTCTTCAGAAAATGTAACTTCTTTCTTATTCACATAGCTTAACATGTGTTCATAAAAGGAAGCCACATCAGAAACTTCCGGGTCATGATTAATAGAATTCATCGAATTTTGCATTCCAACTGTTTTCCACATATTTATAGTTGATGGCACTACATTGTAGGGATGGCGATAAATATGAACGAATTTTGCATTTGGAAACATATCTTTTAATATGTCGATTCTTAAGGTGTGAAAAGGATTTTTAAAGACTACTTGTTTGTTTGCAACAAAAGAAATTTTACGATAGAAATAATTAAATGCATTTTTCCATTTTCCCAATTGATCTTTGTCAGGAATAAAATCAGAATAACTATTTAAAAAATAAGCTGAATCGGTAGGAAACACTAAATTATTAAAAGGAGAAATACCAGTCATTTTATACAAAGCATATTCATCTTCCTGCGGTTCATCAAGCCCTATTTTCATTGAATCCATGGGGCGTGTTTTTCCCATCGCAATCTTTAAAACAGGACGGTAATAAGGTGCACCTGAAATAAAAAACTCAGGTAAAACTACTTGATAATGAGATGGAGTTGTGAGTGAAGGATCTTGTTGGAAAAACTGATGTAATAAAGTACTCCCAGTTCTCCAATGTCCAATAATAAAAATTGGTGCTTTGATGGGGATGGTTTGATCAATAGCTTTATGATACCTTTTTTTTTCAATAAAGCTTAAAAAGGAAGCAAAAATCGAATTAAATAGAATAAAAAATCCTCTGAAAAAGAATCGCATTCCAAAGGTATAACGATGTTTGTTTTCAGACAAAACCTGACGAAATTTCCCGAAAGTTATTCCAACTAAAATATATGCAGATTTCATCTAATTCTATTCAATGAATTAATATGTGATTATAAAAATTAATCTTGCTTTTCTTTCTCTTTAATTATAAATTCAGCTATTGAATCAATAGATTGCAGAACAAAACGAGCCATATTCTGATCATCAATTCTAACCTGATATTTTCGTTGAAGTGCCATAATAATTTCAATCGAATCAATTGAATACAGCCCTATTCGATTTCCCTCACCAAATAGCGGAGCATCGTTTTCAATGTCTTCTGGTTTTACATCGGTTATTTTTAAAGTATCTAAAATCAATTCCTTGATTTCATTTTTTAGTTCATCAGATGATATGTTTTCCATAATATTTATTTTGATGTTATTTAACTATTTTATATAAATCTGTAAAGAATTCCTTTTCAATATCAGCTCTTCCAATAATCATATCGCCAAGAACTTTTAATTTGTCTACTCCAAGATCACGGTTTTTACCCATACGTGCTGCAAAGACAGATATTTCTCTCCAACCATCACCTATTTCCATCAAACGCTTCGACATTATTTTTATATCCTCATTATTTAATATTTCGGAAGCTTGCCGCAAAAAAGTAGCATACATAAATCTAAAGCCTGCTCCACCAGTACCTTGATCCTCTAAAAGTATGTTGATTTTCATTACTTCGTGAGAAAGATTTTCAATATCGCGGGCATATTTGGGCCATTCAGTTATTTTGTTTCCAAATTTACGTATTCCTTTTATTCCTACAAAAGGAATAGGCAATTTAACCATATTGAAAGCTGCTTTTTTAATGCTGACAATTAATTGCTTTTTAAAATCGGGATGTTGAGGAACAAATATAGGATAATACATAAAACCCTTAGGTGCTGATAAACCGCCGGCAAATCTTCCTTTTAACAGAGAATCTTGTTCAATTCGGGCAAGACTAGGGAAATAGCAATCACTAACAATATATTGGCTTCCCTCTTTCCCCACAACCGTGATGAAATGAACATTGTTATGCACTCTATACCAGGAAGGGAGATAATCCATATAAAAAAAGTCAACCTGCACAGCAACAGGTATGTTTTTCATAAGTAAAGCGTCGATGTCGGAGGTTGCTTCTTCCTGATTTTTATAGGTTTTTGTGAAATACTTTACCCCTAATCGTTTTCCAATATTAGTGCGTAATTTCCCTGGCTGAATGCGAACAAAAAAAGTAGGAAAATTAAAATTCTTCATTTTCATATATCCAAAGAAAATTCCATTAGCTAATCCAAAAACCAATGGTTCAGTAATTTCAAGGCCATTAAAGTTCAGAACACCCGCAAGAGTTCCTGACTCACAATGGGCAGCCATTTTATGTTGAAAGTCTGTTATTATATGGTTCATGATTGAATATGTTCGATAGTGGTTTTAACAACAAATGGATTTTTCGTCTTTTGTTGTTCTATAAAAAGTCCGTTTTCAATTTCTTCGTTTACTATGTAATGTGATTTCCAAAAACGATCCTGATGGGTAGAAATCATTTGAAAAAGATTTGCAACTGGGATATTAAATACTTCTGCGTATTTCAATACAGTCTTCATTTTAGCTTTTTTAAATCCTTCTACTGTGATATGTTTTTCAACTAATGACCGTCGAAGCTTAACTCTGATGGCTAATTCTGTTACAGTAATATCTTCAATCATCATATAATAGAAAATCATACTATTTTCTGAATTCAACACTTTTTGGGATACATTTTCTTCTATATGTCTTTGCTTAAGTTGAAAATCATCCAGATAATTTTTAGACATATATGAACCCGTTTGTGTGGGACCATATGAATTATCATCTTTCTCAGCATAAAGTATCATCTGCTGCTCTTTAAAATCTACTTGAATATCTTTTTCTTTCATAAATTTAAAATCCTATTAAAAAATTAATTGCGACGAACATATTTAAAAGAAGCAATAATTACAGAAACAGTAAAAAAGCTGAATAGTTTCAATAAACTTGGAAATACGTTGCTGAAATTACCATTTCTGACAAATAAGTCAAGAAAAGCTTCAATTCCCCAGCGCAATGGTGAAATCTGACTAATGATTTTAAAATTCGGTGACATTAGATAAATGGGAATAAAACTCCCTCCTAATATCGCCAGAATTACGATCATTACTGATCCAAAAGTAGCAGCTTGTCCGTGAGTGCTCGACAATGTTCCAATAAGCATTCCAAAACCTATAGCTGCTAATGCTGAAGAAAAAGCTGTAATAAAAATAGTGAAATAATTATGCCCAATTACTAATGCGGGCATATCGTTAAATAATGGAATAATACATAATCCCACCAGAATCATAAATGCAAACTGAAGCAAACATACTAACTGATAGACTACTATTTTTCCAATCCAAAAAGTAGCATAATTTACAGGAAGCGTTCTTAAACGATTATAGGCTCCTTCGTTACGTTCACTAATGATACTACCGGCAAGAGGAATGACAATAAAAAACATCGCAAACAAAGCAAAACCCGGAACATTATTCTGAACAACACTAGGTTTAATCAAAGAAACTTCTTTATGTGCATACTCTTCATTCACTTGAACAAGACTTTCTGGTTCCCACGGAAAATCGGGCATCTTTACATCTATTTCTTCTCTTGCATATCCTTGAATAGTTTCTTTGAACTGTTTATTTAGTTCTTGATTCCATGCAAAATCAGGAATATTAATTTTAATATCTCTCTTTGTGTAAGAAAGCATCTTTTCTTTAAACTGCTTATTTATTTCATTTTGAAGCACTCCAAAAAAATTACTTACCATGATTTTTATTTCAGCTCCCTGAATCAACATTCGTAACGAGCTTAAAACTGAATTCTTATATGCCTCTTTAATTGCAGGATCAAAAAATATGGTGACTCCGGAAATACTGCTCTTACTCTTAATTGAATCCTTAACACTTTTAGGGTTACAAATTGTTTGTTGAATGAGCTTTTGAGAACGTAAAACAGCTAATTTAGAAGACCCTTTAGGCAGAAAAATCCCGATTTGATATTCGCCAGAAGCAATGGTATTTTTAATTTCTTGTTCTTCAACTTCAGATGGTTGGGTATATTTAATTACATTAAAATATTTCGATTCCTTTAAGCCTTTTTCAATAGTTTGACTAATATCGCTAGTGTCATGATCAATTAGTAAAATATCAATGCGATTGTCTTTTTGATTTAGTGCTTTCTCTTGTGTTAATGTTACGACTATCACCAAAAGCATTGGCATAAGAAAAAGAAGCAATAATCCGGGAATATCTCGAATAATCATCAATGTTTCTTTTATTATAACTGCCCAAAGTTTTTTCATTTCTTAATCTCTTAAATCTCTTCCGGTTAAAGAAATAAAAACTTGTCCTAAGTCAGTGCAATTGGGTTGGTTTGCAATAAGATCTTTTGGCGTTCCCTGCACAATGATTCTCCCATTATCAATGATATTTACCCATGAGCAAAGGGTTTCTGCTTCACGCATATAATGCGTTGTGTATATAAGAGTTGCACCATTTGAATTTAAAACCTGAAGATATTCGAAAATTAATGTACGTGATTGAGCATCAACTCCGAGTGTAGGCTCATCTAAGAAAATGATTTGAGGTTGATGAATTAATCCTGCAATCAGATTGGTTCTCCGTTTAATTCCTCCCGAACATTTTGAAACCAATTTGTTTGCATGTGTTTGTAATTTAACAACTTCAAGACATTCATCAATTCGAAGTTTAAGCTCTTTTCCAAAAATACCCTGCATTTGTCCGAAGAATTTCAGGTTTTCGTTAATGGTTAAATTATGATATAGTGCTATTTCCTGAGGAATGAGACCGATAGATTTTTTAATTTGCTCGGGATGTTTTTCAACATCTATCCCATTTAAAATAACTTTCCCTGAAGTAATTTTTAATAAACCACATAATATGGAAATCAAAGTAGTTTTACCTGCAGAATTAGGACCTAACAATCCATAAAATGCCCCCTGAGGAATTTTAAGATCTAT
>JBAWXL010000229.1:0-7627 GCA_037144095.1 Bacteroidota bacterium | reverse complement strand
ATAGTCTATTAGTTATAAACATCGTTGTTAACAATCCCTTATCCCGAACTCAGGTAATTATTGTATAGAAATCTAACAAAGTCTAATTCCAAAAAGTGAAAGCGATTTTTATTTTGAAGGATGTGAGCTGCTAAACCTTTTTTGAGGATTCGCATTCACTATAGGTTTTGGTCGTGCATGACCCGTATTTCGGCGTTCTTGTTTGGGCGCTTTCACCGGATGATGATCCATCAAAGGAAAAGGATGATTGTTAATGATGTTAATCTTCTTATTGATGAGTTTCTCCACATCGCGCAGGTATTCTTTTTCTTCGGCATCGCAAAACGACAAAGCGGTTCCTTTTGCTCCTGCCCTACCTGTTCTGCCAATGCGGTGAACATAGGTTTCGGCAATGTTCGACATCTCGAAGTTGATTACATATTCTAAATCATCCACATCTATTCCGCGTGCGGCAATATCAGTTGCCACCAACACCCTTGTGCTTTGGTCTTTGAAATTGGATAAAGCCCTCTGACGGGCATTCTGGGCTTTATTGCCATGAATGGCTTCGGCTTTAATGTTGTTTTTCAACAGTATTTTCACCACTTTATCGGCTCCATGTTTGGTGCGCGTGAAAACTAAAGCGGTTTTAATGTCGGGGTTTTTTAATATTTCAACCAAGAGGTCGTTTTTGTTTCCTTTATCCACAAAATAGACAAATTGTTTGATGATATCAACTGTAGAAGATACTGGTGTAACGGATACTTTAAGAGGATTATGAAGAATGGTGCTTGCCAGTTTCACGATTTCGGGGGGCATGGTGGCAGAAAAGAAAAGCGATTGACGTTTTTGAGGAAGTTCGGCAATGAGTTTTCTCACATCATGAATAAAACCCATATCGAGCATGCGATCGGCTTCATCCAACACAAATATTTCAACATCACGCAGGGTTAAATGTCCCTGATTCATGAGGTCTAACAATCTGCCGGGAGTGGCAATCAGAATATCAACGCCTACACGTAAGGCGGTGGTTTGTGGGTTTTGATTCACCCCACCGAAGACAACAGTGCTGGTTAGACCAGTATGCCTGCCATAAGCCTTAAAGCTTTCATCAATTTGGATGGCGAGCTCGCGGGTTGGGGTAACGATGAGACTTCTTATTTTTCTTTTTTTATCGAAGTTTCTTTTTGCTCTTAATAATTGCAGGATAGGAATGGCAAAAGCTGCCGTTTTTCCGGTGCCTGTTTGCGCACAACCGAGCAGGTCGGTGCCTTGTAAAACAATAGGAATTGCTTGAGTTTGTATTGGGGTAGGGGTAGTATAGCCCTCTTCTTGAACCGCTTTTAAGATGGGTTCAATAATGTTTAATGATTCGAATAACATGTTGGATTTGAGTAATGAGATATAAATATTGACTGCTTTGTCAATTTTGCAAAGGTAAGACTTTTCCCCGGGTAATTATTAAAAAGAGTTTAAGGGCAGCACTTTTACCTAAAAGAGAAACATAATTATACCCATATTGTTCAGCAGAATTGAACAATTGTGTAATACGGGAGTTTTAAACGTCAATTTCCAACATCCAATGCCATTTTCCATTTACCCTCACGTGTTTTGGTCCAAACGGTAGCATAGGTTCCCTTAAAGGTAGTATCTTTGGTTTTGTAAGTATAAACGCCATACGTAAAACCTAAGTCGCCCGATTGAGCAATCTTAGCTCCGAGTGGGTCCCACGATAAAGTGTAAGAAGTGTCCGGATGCTGGCTTTGATAAATCCTCAGGGAATCAAGGCCCATGATGGGCATACCTCCCGGGCGCAACATGATGCCCAGTGTATCGATATATTCAAGAAAAGCATGATTCTTACCCTTTTGAACAGACAATTCAGAGAAGGCTTTGTCAGTTTGCAACAATTCAATTACATTTGCTTTAGGAGCAGACCTGTGGCAGGCATTCATCATGAAAACAAATGCAACGGCACTTATTATGAACAATAATTTTCTCATCGGAATAAATTATTTTTGTTTAACGCTAATTCAAACTCACTTCAGCGAGTTATTGTATCTTAGGTTCTCCTGTTACAAAAGGCTCTCCTTTAAGATTAAAAATCAAGGTTTCAACTGCTTTCTTTTGAGTAATAATGACACGATACTTACTTTCTGTATCGGTTGCCTTTTTTACAATATCTGATTGTTTAACTTTATAACCTTTATATTTTTCTGCAATCAGATCTTTAATTTTTTTTGGCAGATATTGGGGAGGAACACTCCATTCGGTGTTTAACAAATCACCATTTAGGCTAAAAAAAGCTTTGCCTTTGGTCTCATTAAACGTAAAATCCGAAATATAACTGGTGTCCGTTTTTTGCCAGAACGCATTAAATGCATCAGGGAATGAGGTTTTAAAAACTTTTGTAACTCCGTTAGGTAGATCATTTACATCCACCTTTTGTGCTGAAACGCTTAAAAATAAGCTTAATCCGAAAATTAAAAGAATACATTTTTTCATATAATTATTTTTGCTGTAAAATTATAAAAAATTATGTCAATAGCATTCTAAATACATCTTTGAAGTCAATTATTCCGAACATCTGCATAACCGTAACGAGAATTATACATACCATTGCCCATCTTACGAATTGAATTCCCCAATTCACAGCATATTTGGCTGCAAGAATTGCTCCCCCGACATTTCCTATTGCGTGTATCAATCCGTAACGATAATCAACCATTCCGCTTATCATAAAAACAATTAATGTGAATGGAGCATACATCAGCACAATTAAGTTTTTAATGGCATTTGCTTTTAAAACATTATAACCCGCTCCCAGCATGACTCCTGCTATAATAAAATATCCAACCCCCACATGAATAAAGCCACCATAAATCCCAATCAGGAAGAATAAAAAATACTGCCATTTCTTCAGGGGTTTGCTAATCAGTTCTTCTTTTGATTGAGTTAGATAGGCAGGTTTGAATAAAATAAAGAATAGCATCACCAGCATTGCCGAACCTATTGCATACTGTATAAAGCGATCGTTCAAACTTACGGCTATTTGAGCTCCCAAAATCGAACCTATTACGGTAGGAATTCCCATTTTAATTCCTTTTCGAGTATCGAGAACTTTTTGATGACGAAAACTCCCCACTGCAACGAAGTTTTGTATTACCACAGCCACGCGGTTCGTTCCATTGGCAACCGTGGGTGGCAATCCCAGAAACATCAACAGGGAAAGAGAAATAATGGTTCCTCCTCCCGCCAGGGTATTAATGAATCCGACTAATAATCCTGAAACAATGAGTGCTGTTACTATTAGCCAAGACATGGATTTTAAAATTAGTTGGATTATTGTTTTGATTTTAGCCTGCTGAATCGTTTCCCGTACATAAAATACAAAGCCAATCCAATGATGAGCCAAATGATAAATCGCATCCAGTTGGTAATGCCCAATTCTGTCATCAGGTATAAATTGGTAAGCAGCCCCATCATGGGGATAAGCGATAAACGATGCACAATGCCAACAACAGTTAAAACAACGGCAGCTACAAAATATATTACATAGAATATTTGATGCTTAAATACATCCCAACTGCTGAAATCTATTGCGTTGAACCAATTCGAAATCCAATGTGTATCGAATATAAACAAAACGCCAATAAGTACTATCCAAACAATTGGAAGGTAAATCCGGCAATTGATATAAGGCACACGAAATCGTTTTTCTCTTACGCCATCGGCAGTGACGGCTTCCAGGCGTTTTTCCCAAAACAATAATCCTCCCGATACCAATACAAAAGCAAATAAAGTTCCTATGCTGGTGAGGTCTGTTACTTCTGTCAGATTTAAAAATAAGGTGGGAACCGCAACCAGCACCCCGGTGATGATGGTAGAAAATGCAGGTGTCTTGTATTTTGGATGCAGTTTCGAAAAGATGCGTGGTAACAAACCATCGCGGCTCATGCTCATCCAGATGCGGGGTTGACCAACCTGAAACACCAATAATACACTTGCCATAGCTATTACAGCACTCAGGGCAATGATGCCTGAGAACTTGGTAAGATGCAGTTTCTCGAAAGCATACGCCAGCGGGTCGCCAACAGCAAGTTCTGAATAGTTCACCAAACCGGTGAGTACAAGACTTATGATAACATACAAAACGGTGGTGATGATGAGCGAAAGTATCATGGCGCGGGGCAAATCCCGCTTCGGGTTCTTACATTCTTCGGCGGTGGTGGAAATGGCATCGAATCCAATATAAGCAAAGAAAACTCCCGATACTCCTTTCATCACACCTGCAATTCCATTGGGCGCAAAGGGCGACCAATTATCAGGATTCACATAAAAGGCTCCAACTCCAATTATCAGCATTAATATAACCAACTTCAGCAATACCATAAGGTTTCCGGCGACTTTCGATTCGTAAATGCCGCGATAAACCAATGCTGTTATAAATACCACTATTGAAAAAGCAGGAATATCGGCAATAATTTTCAAACCAAAAAGCTGAGGAGCGGTTTGCCATGCTGAATAGGCTTCCTGCAAATTGGTGGACAATGTTGTGATATCTATTCCTTGTGCGAGTTTTGCAGTAACTTCTGTGAATCCTCGATAAGCTGAAAGATAATCAGTGCAAAGAAAAGCAGGGACATGCACTCCCATTCCGTTCATCAAGGAGGTGAAATAATCGGACCAGGAAATGGCAACAGCTATATTTCCTACGGCATATTCCATAATTAAATCCCAGCCTATAATCCAGGCAACAAGTTCGCCAAATGTAGCATAGGCATAAGTGTAGGCACTTCCACTGATGGGAATAGCTGATGCAAAATGCGCATAACACATGGCTGAGAAACCGCAGGCGATTGCCGTAAAGACAAAAAGTAAGGAAACCGCCGGACCTCCGTAAGCTGCCGCATTACCAATGGTGCTGAATATCCCCGCTCCAATAATGGCTGCAATGCCAAGAGAAGTGAGGTCTCTTACGTTTAAGTTTTGTTTTAATGTATGCTCTTGTCCGGAGTTTCTTTTAGCATCCTCAAGTATCGAACCTATTGATTTTCTCCTGAAAAGCTCCATCTGCTAAAGATATTGATTGGAAACAGTAAGCCTCGAATGTACCGTATTTCTAATCACCTTTACAATGCTATCCACATCGAAACCACATAATTTATATTGTTCTTCCTGAGTGGCTTGCTCGATATATTCATCGGGTATTCCCAGCAATTGAATGTTGGCATGATAATGATACAAATTCATGAATTCCAATACAGCGCTGCCCAATCCCCCTTTAATGGTTCCGTCTTCGAGAGTGATGATTTCTTTATGATTCTTGAAAATCTGATGCAAAAGCTCTTCGTCAATGGGTTTAAGATAACGAATATCGCAATGGGTGATGTGAATGTTTTCTTCAGCTAAAAGCTTAGCAGCTTCCACTACAAAGTTTCCGGGATGCCCTATCGAAATCATGGCAATGTCTTCTCCTTCTGAAATCATACGTCCCTTTCCGGGAGTAAGTGCCGTGAAAGGCTGCTTCCAATCGCTGGTGACGCCTCTTCCTTTGGGATAACGTATGGCGGTGGGTCCCATGCCTTCCAACTGTGCTGTGTACATCATGTTGCGCAGTTCCACTTCATTCATAGGAGAGCAAATCATCAGTCCGGGGATGGCTCTGAGATATGCCAAATCATAAGCTCCCTGATGGGTTGCACCATCTTCGCCAACCAAGCCTCCTCTGTCGAGACAAAACACTACCTGCAAGCCTTGCAAAGCCACATCATGTATCAACTGGTCGTAGGCTCTTTGCATGAAGGAAGAATAAATATTGCAAAAGGGCACAAGTCCCTGCACCGCCATTCCGGCAGAAAAAGTAACCGCATGTTGTTCGGCTATGCCCACATCGAAAGCACGGTGGGGCATTTTTGCCATCATCAGGTTGAGCGAACATCCGGTGGGCATGGCAGGCGTGACGCCTACTATTTTGTGGTTCTTCTCGGCAAGTTCAATAATGCTCTTCCCAAACACAACCTGATATTTTGGAACATGGGTTTTGCAGGGAGCTTCCATAATTTCGCCCGTTTTTTTATTGAACACCCCGGGAGCATGAAACACGGTTTGATTCTTTTCGGCATATTTCAACCCTTTCCCTTTCACGGTGATGCAATGCAATATTTTGGGACCCGGAATGTTTTTCAGGTCTTTGAGCAATTGCACCAAACGCACCACATCGTGCCCATCCACCGGACCAAAATAGCGCAACTTCAGCGCTTCGAACAAATTACCCCGTTTTAACAAGCCCGTTTTAATGGACTTATCAATTTGCCTTACCAGCGCACGCGTATTGGGTCCATATTTCTTCCCCCTCCCGAGCATATTCCAGATGCGGGTTTTCACCTTATTATAAATGCGCGAAGTTCTGATATCGGTGAGGTATTGGCTCAGGGCTCCCACATTTTTATCAATAGCAATGCCGTTATCGTTGAGCACTATCAGCATATCGGCTTTGGTAACTCCCGCATGGTTCATGGCTTCGAAAGCCATGCCGGCGGTCATAGAGCCATCGCCTATTACAGCAACGTGTTTGCGGTGATTTTCGTTGTTTAATGCCGAAGCCACCGCCATGCCCAATATAGCCGAAACCGATGTGGACGAATGTCCCACGCCAAAAGCATCATATTCGCTCTCGCTCATGCGCGGAAAACCACTTAAGCCATCCAATTGGCGATTGGTGCTGAACTGATGTTTGCGACCGGTGAGAATTTTATGCGCATACGCCTGATGCCCTACATCCCACACAATTTTATCGTCGGGCGTATTGTACACATAATGCAAAGCCACTGCCAGTTCCACCGCACCAAGACTGGCTCCCAGATGCCCGGGATTGCTCGAAATCACATCGATAATAAACTGACGCACTTCCTCACTCAGCAAAGGCAAGTCGTCGACACTCAGCTTTTTGAGGTCGTCGGGGATGTCTATTGTATCGAGAAACTTATATTCCATGGTCTGTTGAAGGCTTGCTTTATTTTGATATGCAAAAGTACGCAATAATTTAGGATGTTAGAATTATACAATTATAAAATTATAGAATTATAAAATGAAGGAGCTGGAAAACAAGGGATTTGTCAACTTTTCGAATTTGATAAATCTGATAATTAACCAATAAATGATGGAAGAGGAGCTTAAACTGTTGCTTATGATTAAGAATTTTCACTTTATTGCTTTTTAATTGACGTTTTGTTAAAGTGCTGATATTTTGCATGTAACAATTTTGAAAACAGTGAATCTAAGAATTCCAACATCGTAACTAAGAGATCTAACACTGTAACTAAGAGTTCCAACATCATAACTAAATGTTCTAACATTATAACTAAATGTTCTAACATTGTACTTGTGAATTCCAATATTGTAACTAAGTGTTCTAACATTGAATTTAAGAATTCTAATATCGTAACTAAGCCGGTATAGATCGTTTTAAAATTCTTTTAGAAAAAGGAGAAACGCAGGATGCCTGATAAACAAAGCGTAGGAGGACGTTACGCTTAACGGGGGGATGTGCTAATATGCTGATGTGGTAATGAGTGGATTTATGGGGAAAGAGACAATGGGGACTTGAGGGACATTGGAGATGGAAAAGAGGATAGTTGTGTAGGCA
>JBAWXL010000228.1:0-7653 GCA_037144095.1 Bacteroidota bacterium | reverse complement strand
CTGATGGTGCACTAAGTGCATGGTCAAGACTTGGAAACGCCGGCACAGTTGATACTGTCAATTTTATTGGAACTACAGATAATGTTCCATTTAACATTAGAGTAAATAATTTAAGAGCAGGAAGAATCGAATCAGCAAATTCTCAGACTACATTCTTTGGTTATCAAGCAGGTAATAGTGGAGTTCAATATATGGGTACCGGATTTGGTTATCAAGCATTGTTTTCATCAACAGGTGATTTTAATTCTGCATTAGGTTATCAAGCACTTTATTCAAATACAACCGGGAGTTATAATACAGCTGTTGGAAATAAAGCTTTACTTGCTAATACTACAAGCAATTACAATACTGCCCTAGGTTATTGGGCGCTTTACTCAAACACAACCGGATCTTCCAATACAGCTTTAGGGACTGAAGCACTTTCTTATAACAAGAAAAGTAGCAACAACACAGCTTTAGGAATATCTACATTATATCATCATATAACTGGTTCTGGGAATGTTGCAGTTGGAGAAAAAGCGCTTTATAGCGATACTTCCGGATATAATAATACAAGTGTTGGATATTATTCACTTCTCCACAATGTTACGGGTTATGAAAATACTGCCTTAGGAAATCAATCACTTTTTTCTGATACAACTGGTCATGGCAATACTGCAATCGGAAATAAAACCCTCATATATAATGTAACTGGAAGTGAGAACACTGCCATTGGAAACAATGCCGGAACTGGAAATACAGGAGTCAATTTCAATCAATGTACTTTCGTTGGAAGCAACTCATTCCCATTAGTTGCCAGAACCAATGTTAGTATGTTTGGCTATGGAATTGTAAATGCTCAATGCACTGCTGATAACCAAATTTTACTTGGCAATACGGCTATTACTTCAATTCGTGCTCAAGTTAGTGGGCTTACCTCCTATTCCGATGCAAGATATAAAACCAACATTAAAGAAAATGTAAGTGGTTTAGATTTTATCATGAAATTAAAACCAGTTACTTATAATGTAAAACCAGAAAACCTTCATAAAATATGGGGAACTGATGAATCATTACTTAAAAGAATTGACTTTAGTAGTATCGAAAAAGAAACTTTTATTGGTTTCTTAGCACAGGATGTTGAAAAAGCAGCAAAAGAATCCGGTTTTAATTTCCCTGGTATTGATGTTCCAAAAAATGACAAAGAAGTGTATGCTTTGCGTTATGTTGACTTTATTATGCCAATGGTTAAAGGTATGCAAGAACAACAAGTAATTATTGAAAATCAGAATAAGAAAATCGATGATCTTCAAAAACAAATCGATGAATTAAAAGCATTAATCAAGAAATGATGATATTTTGTTAAATATAGAAAAAGGCTAAAGTTTTCGACTTTAGCCTTTTTTTTATCTTTTCAATTATCCAATCTCAGTTAAACTTGATTATTATTTTGTTCAGGTTTGTTTTTAAAACTTATATTCTCCTGAAATGCAATCCCTAATATTATTAGGATTAAACCGATAACAGAAGTCCAATGTATCTTCTCTCCCAATACAAAATGTATGAGGATTAAAGACATAAAAGGAGATAAATACACTAAACGGCTCACTTTTGCAGTAGAAGCTGAGTATTGAAGTGCTGTAAGCCATAGTACAAAAGTTAAACTCATTTCAAATAGACCAATATAACTTACTGAGATTAATGTATTCAAATCAGGTAATATCAACTCAGAAAACAATACATTTGAAATAAATGATAGAATAAAACCCATTGTAAATCCAATAAATAGTTTAACCACATTGTCAATTGGGTTTTTCATATTGACAATCCAGTACATTGCCCATATTATCGAACTTCCTAATGCAAGCAAATCACCCGTTGAATTGCTTAGTTGAAAATGAGCGAAATCGCCATGCGTAACAATTACTATTATACCTGAAAAGCAAATCAATAAAGCAATTAACACTTTAGAACTCAATTTTTGCTTTAATAATGGTGCAGATAGTAAAACCAACACCAGGGGCCAAGAATAATTCAATACCATCGCTTCCTGGGCAGGGAGTATTGAATAGGCTTTGAATAAGATGGTATAATATAAAAAAGGGTTTAACATCCCTGCTAATAAGGATAATAAGACTTCTTTTTTTGATAATTTATTTAAGTAATGTAACTTCTTTTGAATTATCAAAATGAAGAAAAGGACTATAGAAGAAATAAAGGAAGTCCAGCTTAGAAGCTGGAAATAGTCAATAGAGGCAAGTGAAATCTTAAATGCAGTGGCAACGGTTGACCAGCATAAAACAGAAAGTAATGCAAAAAAATAAGCTTTCTTTTGATTCGTTTTTTGCATTTGCACCAATTATCTTTTGATAATCAAAGGAAATATTTTCTGAGATTTATTATAAAAGCATTTAACTAAATAAAAACCTTCAGATAATTGGTTTACAGACAATTTTAAATTAAATTCTCCCGATGATTTCATTACTTCCTTCCCAACCACATCCAACACTTCAACTTGAAATTTATTATCTCTTGAAGAAGTGATTGTAACAACATCATTTGCCGGATTTGGATAAACAGAAAAATGTGTTTCATACTGCATATTGGAAATATTTGCAGTCAGCGAGTCATTGCCCCAAATGCGTGTAGCAAACTCAGGGTGATCGATAAATGGATTGCGATTATGCTGATAGCTATTATAAATCACTTCATTTCGGGCGATTTCTTTTTCACTCACAGTATCTTGCGCATTCCATTGAAGCAACATAGCTATTGCCCAGGGAGTAAATGCCGGATAAGTAGTTCCGTTGATCATATCACTTGTCCAGGTGCTTACAACATTTTCATATCGGGTTACCATATAAAAATAGGTGCGCGCAAAATCACCTTTATAGCCATCAACCGGTTCATAAACCGAACCTATGTAACCGGGGAAATTAGAAGTTCCAACTTTGCTCCCGTTTTGTGCAGTCCATGAAGCGGTTCCTACTTCACCAAAGGGATCATTTCCTCGCTTGTTATTGACATATCCATCAGTGGGATAAATATGAAACAAATCAGAATTCATAGGGGGAACATCCCCGAACCAACTCTTAGGAAAACTATGTTCGCGATTATAACAATCTCCTTCAGCAGAGTAATTTCCACATTGGTTTGATAAATATATAAAGCTGTATGGAGGCGTTCCGCCAGGGATATCTGAATACATGTCCCATATCGTAGTATCCGGTTTCATGTCGGTATAATAAAAAGCAGCCCAGATAGCTCCGTAATCAATAATAGTATGATCTTTAATAATATTGTACAATTGTGTCTTAAGTGCAGCTCCATATTTTCCCTGACAGGAATCATAATATTGGGCATGAATAAAACCAATTGTAAAGAAAAATGTGAGCAGAATAAATAGCTTTTTCATAAAATTTATTTTTGGAGAACGTTTTCGAATAGCAATGAAATATAGGATGAATGATGATTTTAAAATATCTACAAAATTACAAAGAATAACACTTGGTTTATGCAATTTGTTTAAAAATCCACATATTAAATCAAATGCAGGAGATTGAACTTTTTTTGGAGGGGTTTAAGATGAATAATCTGCCAAATTTTGTAAGGTCATGAAATAAATTTAGGTTATGAATGTTTAAAGAAAACAATTTGTAGAACTAAAGAACAAGACCATGATAATGAACAATCTAAATGAACTTTTAAATAAGGAGAATCAATATTTTGATAAAAATACAAGCTAAAAACTCAGGAAGAAACGACCGATTTGGATACGAACCTGTCATTTGTACCAAAAGAAACGACCGATTTGGATACAAACATGTCCTTTGTACCTATTAATTTAGTCGGATTATTCTTTAATAGAATATCTGAAAAATTGTTTCTAACAAGAAATGTAAATTTATTGTTTGATAAACTTTGAACGATAAACACATTCCTTTGTATTTACTTCCAGAAAATAAACTCCTGAGGGAAGTGATGCGGTTGATAAGCTGATTTTATTAGAGTTAAATCCTTTTTCTTCTAATAATATCTTCCCTGAAATTGAAGTAATTATTATATCAGTTATAACTCCTTCAATATTGTTAGAAATGTTTAAAACATCTAAAACAGGATTGGGATAGAGTTTCAAATCATTACTTTTAGAAATTGATTTGACATTCATTAATGTAGGGCAATTAATTTGGCTTGTAATACGTGAAGATTGTTGCAGCGAATCGCTAAAACTGGTCCAGGCAGCAACATCCGATTTAAGATAATATGCCAAATATGGTTTTAAAATATCGAAAGCGGTTGCTTGTTGTTCGGCTCTACTTATAGGAACAACAGGCAGACAAGTTGATTCACCAAGGGTGCAATAAGTACTATTGTTTGCAAAATAGCAATGTCCTCCATTGAGAATCGTAACTAAAAACTTGCAATTCGTTGCCAGAGAATCAAACATGGGTTGCTGATGCGTTGCAGGAGGAGCTACGCAATCTTTTTCGCCTGAAAAAAGCAAACATGGAATAGTTACCGACTGAGCTGCTGTTATAGAAGATGGAGTGGTATTGGCAGCAGCAAAAGTTACCATCACATCAGGAACCGTATTGTTGGCACAAGCAAGAAATGAAGAACCCCCTCCCATCGAATGCCCCATTACGGCAGACTTGTCGGTTAAAGTTTGATAGAAAGGAGAAGCAGCGTTGGCATTTTCTGCTTTCATCTGATTAATAAGAAAAGCCAAGTCCATTCCAAAATTAGGATGAGAAGGCGAAAAAGAACTTTCGGTTGTGCTGAAAACCATCACATAACCCAAAGGAACCAGAGTAGTCCAAAAATCATCATACACATCCCAGGTCATCACAAATCCATGTCCAAATACAAGCAAAGGGAATTGACCCGCTTCGAAAGGAGTGTTATCGCCGGCAGTTGTTGCAGGATAATATATTTCTGTTGCAATAGCCCGATTAGAGCGAGCAGGGTCTTGGTAAGTTATGGAGCGATGTCCAATCTGATACTGAGCTTGATTTGCCAGGCAAATAAGGCTAAATAGAACCAAAAAAGTAATTTTTTTCATGATGTTATTTTTTCTTCAAAAGTAAAAAAAAAACTAAGCTAAAATTACATATAACATCATTTTTTAGAGCTTACAGAAAATTATCACATCATAAATTCAATTTCATTATGGCTTTTGTACTCAACGAAAAGGGATGAAGAAATAAGTCTATTTTTAATTAGTGATTTATGATTCTCTTTTTTGAACAAAATAAAGATACTTTTTTCAATATCTTTGAAATTAATCTAAAAAACAATAAGCCTAATTTTGGATTATTATCCACTTAAAAATAATCAGAAAGCATTCATTTTGATTCATCTACACTTAAATAAAATCATATAACGGTTTTTCAAATTTCTATTTTTGAAAGAAATTATACGAGGCTACTTTTTTGAAATAGTGGTTCGGTATTAAGGAATACCGAGGCTGTTTTTTGGAATATTGGCGCGGGATTCTAAAATACCGAGGCTGTTTTTTGAAATATTGGCGCGGGATTCTAAAATACCGAGGCTGTTTTTTGGAATATTGGCGCAGTATTCTAAAATACCGAGGCTGTTTTTTGAAATATTGGCGTGGTATTCTAAAATACCGAGGCTGTTTTTTGGAATATTGGCGCGGAATAATAGTATACGGGACCAAATTTTTCAGCAAATAAAGACATCATTTTTCATCAAAAGATTACTTTCTGAAAACTATATAGCATGTTTTCTGCCACCTTCATTCAAACTATATTTATCTTTTATGATGATAAATAATAAGCCCCAAGTTTCATTTTTCTTTAAATCGAAAAATGAAACTTGGGGCTTTATAATGAAAATTATTTCGCCTTACAATGTGTTCAACTATTTGGTAGCGTTTTCAAGGCGTTTCATGATAGAGAAGATGAATAAGGCGGCTAAAATACAAACCATTATAAACACTCCCCATAAGATGTACAAATCGATTTTTCCCCATAATAAACTTCCAACAAAGAGGAATTTGTTGCCAATGGCGGTAGCCAATAGCCATCCACCCTGCATGAGACCCTGAAAACGGGCCGGTGCTACTTTTGAGACGAAAGATAATCCAATTGGACTCAGGAACAATTCGGCAATGGTCATAATAAGATACGAACTCATCAACCAGTAGGGACTTACCCGCATTGAATCGACCACAGCAGCCCCAGCTAAATCTTTTGGAGAAGTTAAATTGAGAGAAGCAATCAATACAATTACAAAACCAATTGAGGCGATTATCATTCCAATGCCGATTTTTCGTGGCGAAGATGGTTCCATGCCCTTTTTATTCAACCAGGCAAAAACACCCATTACAAGCGGTGTGAGCGCAACAATAAATAATGGATTGAACGATTGGAAAACTTCGGGAGAAATGATATTTGCAGAAGTTGAATGACTTGCAAAGTAATAACAGCCAAATCCAAACCCAACAAACATGGCTCCACCCAACATTCGAGTCATATTCTTTTTGTTAAAGAACAACAAAACACAACCTGCGATGGACCCTATGACACATAACATAGATTCGAGATTAAAAAACAAATTGGTTACAGGACCTACCGTCTTAGCAGTGTAATCACGGGCAAACATGGTAAGCGTAAGCCCATTTTGATGGAACGACATCCAGAAGAATATCACTACAAAGAACACCATAAACAAAGCCATCACGCGAGGTCTTTCCTCTTTTGTTGAAATTTGGAAAATCAGCGAAACAAAGCCAACAAATAAACCTATGGCAAGTCCCATTTTATAATTGATATCGGCAATATCGGTATATTGATCAGCAAGATGAAAAAGAAGAGCTATGCCCACCATCAGTGTTAAAGAGATAATGGTTGCTTTCAAATTACTTGCCAAACCAACTGCAGATTTTTCTTTTGTTTTTACTTCTTTCACAGCAATTCTTTCACTTGCAGGAATCAGTTTATTGAAAATAATATAAATGATTAATGATAAAATCATGGCGCCGGCTGCAACACCAAAAGCATAATTATATCCAGTAGAAAATACATTAATATAGTCGTGAGCAAAAACACTTAAATCGGAAGCAGATTTCCCGCCACCCTGAATGATAGAAGCATCGGCAAAGGTTTTTAACTGTGTTGTATCTTTTAAAGTTCCATTAATGAATTGGTGGCAAAGGGAAGGAAGATTGCTGTCTTCGATATATCCGTTTAATTTCAGCCAATACACTTTAACTGCTTTTGCAACGAAGGGAGCAAAGAAAGCGCCCACATTAATCCCCATATAAAAGATCGTGAACGCACCATCACGACGAGAGTCGCCTGGTTCATAGAGATTTCCGAATTGAGTAGAGATGTTTGGTTTGAAAGCACCATTTCCGAGAATCAGGAAAAAGAGCGCAAGAAGGAACATGCTTTCAATGGCCATTAAAAAGTGACCAATTGCCATGAGGAATCCACCTATATAGACGGTTTTCTTTTGTCCCCAAACCTTATCGGCTAAAATTCCGCCAAAAAATGGAGAAAGATAAACAAAACCAGTATATAGGCCATATAATTGAGAGGCTAAGGGTTGAGTTTCCAGGGGGCCAAAACCTGTTTCTAATAAGTGACGTAAAGTATTAAATCCAAAAACAGCATTCGCTTTTTCAGGGTCTTTGATTAAATAGGTGAC
>JBAWXL010000227.1:0-7664 GCA_037144095.1 Bacteroidota bacterium | reverse complement strand
GTCGCTATTGCCTTTAGAATAGCGTTCAGTGAATTTCGATTTTTTGTCTTTCGCTTTCTGTGGAGTATCCCTGAAATTAAAACTAATGGTGATGACCTGATAATCTTTTCCTAAAACCAAATCAGTTTTTTGTATCACCGTGCCCAATCCCTCCAGGAGCGGACTGCAAAGTCCCGGGCAATCGAAATATACAAATGATAAAATTGTAGGTTTGTTGATGAGTTGTTTTAAAGTTACAGTGTCGAATTTGTCGTTGATAAATTTCAAATCCATTGGCACTATACTTCCCAAATGTTCGACAACACCCACGTCAGAGGCCTGATCAACCTGTGCTTGTGTTCTTCCCATAAACAGCAAGAATACAATAAGCGCGAGAAAGAGATTCTTTTTCATTGTTTTATTCTTTTGCATTACCTAATTTTTTCAACTTAACTAAAGTAAAAAGGATATACAGCAATATGGCTGCAACGGCTAATACGATAGAAGTGAAAGTGACAATTATCCAAATTGGAGCTTTGGTTAATACATTCCAAATGGCACGTTTTTCGGTTAAGCTTGGTTTATCAGTAGGAATGCCTACTTTCAATTTTTGTTGAAATTCAACTTCTCCGTAAATGTCATCGCTGATGTTGGCAACCAAGCCAACGATTCCTGATTTATCTCCTGGTAAGTCTTTTGGGAAAGAAAAGATTGCAACGCCCTCGCTATTGGTTCTAACGGTTTTATCAATTTGAAGTTTTCCAAAATAACGAGTTGCGAATAAGTTGATTTCATCATCCTTCAAGGGAACAACACCTGTCTTCTCCTCGGCAACAGCCGTAACCTTAACCTTATAGCTTATTGTGTCGAATTCCATTGTTATCTTCACCAGCTTACTTCTCGTAGGGTCGGTTTTAGAAAGTACCTGAACATATTTCTTATTAAAGCTTCTGATAAAGGAAATCACTTTCCAGCGATCTTCTTCCTGCAAAATATTCTTAAAAGATGGCATAACCAATCTTCCGGTTGTAAGAATATAGAATAAATCGCCATCGGTGCGATCCTGAGTTTGTTTCTCTGCTAGATCAGGTGGAATGGGTTTTAATGATTTTAAACTATTCCCTTTTGCAGGGTCTCCGTGGCACGATTGACAGTTCTTTGTGTAAATTGCTTCTCCGCTTTTCGATGTTTCGTCGGTGAAGGGGATATAGCTGTTTTTGTCACTTTTGTTTGCCGGAATGTCCCAGTTCTGAGCAAGAGTGTGGAAATAAAATAAAGCTGTAATTGCAATTGTCAAAAAGAGCTTTAAACTGATATTTTTTCTAATCATAATGAATATCTTTATTTGGTTTCTTCAATCTGTTCGAGGGTTTCGTGCACAGGAATTACTGGAACCAGTTTCGATAATATCGTAATAATAATCAAAACTAATATAATTGGGGCAACCGTAATCAGCGTTTCAATTAAGGTTGGTGTGTATATTTTAAAGTTTAATGGAACATTTTGTATAGGTAAAAATGGATGCTCCATGGTGGGAACCACAATAATATATCTTTTAAACCAAGCACCGATGATCACGAAAAAAGCAATAATCAACATGGGCAAAGGTTTTCTCATTTTCCTGAAAAGAAGTAAAATAATCGGAATTACAAGTCCCAATAATTGCACCGACCAAAACAAAACTGCATGAGAGCCAGCAAATAAATCCTGTATGTGTACTGCATCGAATTTCTTCATTTTATATCCCGGAACCATAAACTCATTCAGGTTAAAGTAAAGATATACTAAGGAAACCAATACCAATAGTTTCCCCATTTTATCGAAGTGCATTTCGGTTATATAATCCTGAAGCTTAAAGTTTTTCCTATAGAAATACATCGCAATAATTACGGCAGCGCAACCCGAAACAAAAGCTCCCGTAACGAAATAAGGTCCGAATATAGTAGAATCCCAACCAACCCTTGTTGTACTTGCAAACAACCACGAAGTTACTGTATGGATAGCCAAAGCCACAGGAATGATTAGGATAGATAATATCCAGATAGAACGTTTAATGATTTTTTCCTGCTCTACTGAGCCATTCCAGTTAAGCGATAATATTTTATATATGTTTCTCAAAAACTTTGGTGCCTTATCAAATCTGTCGTAACAAATTTTCATATCCGGAATCAAAGGCAAGTAAAGAAGTAAAGCACTGATAACAACGTATATCGACACCACGGTTACATCCCATGAAATGGGCGATTGTAAGCGGCCATAAATAAAAACGTTTAAAAGCCTTTCAGGACGCCCCATGTCGGAAACGATCACCAAGCCGGCTACTGCAGCAAAAGCCAAGGCAATTATTTCGGCAATACGTGCCAAAGGAGAAGCCCATTTGGCGCCCGAAAGTCCAAGCACCGCACTAATCAACATCCCAATTAGGCTGGTTGCCACAAAAAACACGAAGTTGGCAATATACATTCCCCATGAAACATAATCGCGAAGGCCTGAAACGGACAAACCTTCGTCCAATTGTAAAGCGTAGGCATAGAGGCAAATCACTAGCGAAACTCCTAAAAATCCCATCCATAGAATAAAACTTTTACTCATTCGTATGGGTCTGAGCAAGTCAGTGATTATTTTTTCTGATTTTGATGAATCTATCATAATTCCCTGTCAATTAAGCGTTATTACTTTCGATATGTTCTTCAGCTTCGGGCTTATCCTTATCCTGAAAAGGATAGCTTTTATTTTTAGCAGGCAAATAATACACCCTGGTTTCTGTCCCAAGTTCGGGCATCAGGCGGTAGCCGGCATTATCTTCCAACAGCTTCTTAAATCTTACAGTTTCTTTTGTTGTCCCATTGGTAACCGAATCTTCATTTTCATCCCCAAAATAATACACTCCATTGGGGCAGGCAGAAACGCAATAAGGCATTTTTTCTTCCCTCAACCTGTCGGCACTAAAACAACATTTGCTCACCGTTCCTTTTCGTTGTGGAACATTGAGCTCAACATTATAGACTAAATCTTTATCTTCTTGCTCATGCAG
The DNA here is from genome assembly GCA_037144095.1 of Bacteroidota bacterium. GTDB lineage: Bacteria > Bacteroidota > Bacteroidia > Bacteroidales > CAIXTV01 > CAIXTV01. The sequence goes on along the minus strand of JBAWXL010000227.1, from coordinate 4,651 downwards.
CGGTTCGGCCCAGTTGAAAACCCTTGCACTGTAGGGGCAAGCAGCAATGCAAAAACGACAACCAATGCATCTTTCGTTATCGATCAAAACGATGCCATCGGGGCGTTTATACGTTGCATCCACCGGACACACAGCCACACAGGGAGGATTATCGCAATGCTGACAAGGTTTCGACATATAAAACGGAGGCGTATTCTTCGATTCCTGTATTTTTAGCACGTTGATATGATGTTGTTCGGGACGCAAATGATGTGCATCCTGACAAGCTGTCATACACTTGCGGGCATTCTTACATTTCGAAAGATCAACCACCATAACCCAACGCTTGCCTGCAATGCCTTCGCGACCTTCTTTCTGAAGTTCAGTAAGGTTTTGGGCTTTCGATTTTACGGCTTTGGTAATATCGTTTTTTTCAATCTCTACCAATTCATTTTCGGCAGTAAGCACCTTAACTCTTTCGCCTTTGGTCTTCTTTTTGTCGTAGTTAATTCCAGCAAAAATAGCCGATCCGGCTAAAACAGTTCCCAGTCCAACAATCCCTGCGTCATGTATAAACTCTCTTCTCGTTTTCTTTTTAGGCTTTTCTTCTTTTCCACTCATTTCTTAATAATAATTCTAATTCGTAAATAGAAATTTGTTGAGACAAATATAAACATCTTTTTCGTTTATCAAAGAAAAACTTAAAATCACAATTAATAACCTTGTAAAAATGCTTATTTTGATTGAATTTAAAAAAACAATAATATTCTCAAAATGTTTATTTTTTGAAGAAATAATTCTGATTTTATCTCATTTTTCCCATTGCATTTTTATAATGGAAATAGCTTATTCATAATAATCAATATTGGCTGAAAGTTAATATTCATTGCAGTTGGTTTTAACCAACGGGCTTAATTATCATCCCAATCAAATGGCTTTAGCCCCCTTCATTGTTCATTCCCCCCGGTCACCGAGCGAAGTGGTCCCTGAGCGGAGCCGAAGGGTCGTAGCGGTCACCGAGCGGAGCGGTCACCGAGCGGAGTCGAGGTGTCGAGGGGTCGAGGGGTCGAGCTGTCCCTTTTCAATTTTTAATTCTTCATTATTAATTACTCCTTCACAATTTTCCTAAACTCAAACCTCTCCCCATTCCCCAATTTAATTATATACATCCCTTGTGCAAAATTTTTAGTCTTAACAATAGTTTTCTCAATAAAATTTCCCCTAAAAACAACCTGCCCAATCGAATTTATAATCTCAACCTGCATTTTCTCTTTATTCCCTTTTGCTTCAATAATTAATTCATCCGAAACGGGATTAGGATAAATATTAATTCCATAATTATTCTCATTCTCTTCTATTCCCGTATTTACAACATGAATAATAAAAATCATTACATGTCTGATATTTGATGTATCCGAAATGCATCCATTTAAAGTAACAATATCATAATAATCCCCATCCACCGTGGCTGTATAAGTTTGACTCGTTGCTCCAACAATTATCCCATACTGATTATACCATTGATTACCCATTGCTGCATTAGAAGTAAGCACATTTCCTACTTGAGTAATAACAGGTGTTTGAGGAATAGGATAGACCATTAAGTTTGTTTGAACAATACTATCACATCCAATGGCAGTAACAATGGTATCAGTATAAGCACCTGTTGTTGTATAATAATGTATGCCTACATTAAATGTATCCCCTAAACAAATAGTAGGATTTAAAGAAACTTGTTGCTTTTGTTGAACCGTCAGATGAATCGTAAGTATACTATCGCAACCCATTGAAGTAGCAAGTGTATCAGTATATGTTCCCGAAATAGAATAATTATGAGTGCCAATTGTAAATGTCTCTCCCTGACAAATTATTGGATTAATTGTATCATGTTGAATTGCTCCAACAGTTAGATTAGTAGTTATAATACTATCGCATCCCATACTTGTCGAAAGAGTATCGTAATAGGTTCCCGAATTAATATAATTATGTTGCCCAACTGTAAATGAATTTCCCTGACAAATAACAGGATTAATAGTATTTGCAATTGTTGGCAAAACAATTATTTTTACACTATCAGTGCCAATACAACCACTTCCAATAGAACTTGTAACAGTGTAAAACCCACTTTCCAAATTAGAAACATTTGTAATAATTGGATTTTGATCTGAACTTACAAAATTATTAGGACCCGTCCAATGATAGGTGTTTGCCCCTGCTGCACTTGATGTTAATTGAAGTGTCTCACCTGAGCAAATCGGAAGACTATTGCTTCCCGCAATTGGATTAGTATTAGCTACAACTGTTACAGTACTAGTCAATGTATAATAACAAGGGGTATTTCCCTGAGTGGCAATTAAACATGAATAATTTGTGGTAGATGTTGGACTAACCGTAATTGTTGAGGTAGTATCTCCTCCGGGCGACCATGAATAACTAAGTGCTCCAACAGGCGCTGAAAGCATAGCAGATTGCCCTTGACAGATAGTGCCCGGTGCAATAATTTCATAAGGAGAGCATGAGCAATCAATATAAGCATAACCATAATGTGCACTTGGCACACAATCTGAAACCGTAAAACGTATTTTAATTGTTTGATTTAAAAAAGATAATAAATTAATACTGATAGCTGACCAGGGTTTGTAATATGTATAGCTATTAATAGTTGATGGTATAAAAGCCGAATTTGGTAATGCAACAGTGTACACTCCACAAGGTATTAAATTTCCATTTGGATCAAATAATTCAATCTTGAAAAAAGGCTGTTCATTTAAAGAATGCCCAGGATTTTGTAGTACAACTGCATAATTATATGTGAAGTTTGTATTTGTTTCTGATACAATAAATGTTTGTTCTATTGTTGCAGCATTTATGCTTTGATTGATTGATGAGTCACCAATTCGAAATGATGTTGCCCCACTAAAAACAATAGGAAATCCTCCATTATGATCTAATCCACCTGTCATTAATGCGAAATTCAAACCTGAAGTTGTATTAAATATTTTTGGAATATAAACAGGTGTAGGTGCATTTAAAGAACCTTTAATTGAATATCCTGCTGTTCCATACCATCCAACAGTTCCACTTTCAAAACCTAAATTTGTACAAGGAGGTTGTATTGGAGTGGGAGGTGGTGTATAAACACATAAACCAAATGTCCCTCCTAAATTATCATTATTTGCCCAAAAACGTATATATATTGTAGTCGCTGGTACCAATTCAGATAAGTATATTTGAGGCATACGATAATATAATAGATTATTTCCATTGTGTCCATCATCATTACAAGCAATTAAAGCTAAAGAATCACAATTACCTGAATATATTGCCATACCCCCGTTATATAATCCTTGATTTTCAGAGTCAAAGATTAAAACTCCTGATGCAGGTACTATAACTTTAAACCAAACATCAGCTCCAATATAGTTTGCACAATTTGGATTTGGAGCACCCACTGAGGCTGATGCATTAATATTTGTAAAAGTATGAAATGTGCATAAAGTGTCTAATATTATAGGAATAGCATTTATACAATCATCATTTATAGGAACAGTTGGGTTATAAACACATAAATCAAAATATCCCCCTGTTGTAAAGTTATATTGCCAAAATCGTATATAAATTGTTGAATTTGGTATTAAACCAGTTTGATTAATTAATGGCATTGAAAAGCTTGAACTACCATTATCACTACATGCAATTAAAATCAAAGAGTCACATACTCCCATATAAATTGCCATACCACCATTACCAATACTTATGTTATGTGAATCAAAAACTAAATGTCCTGTTGCAGGTACAACTGCACTAAACCAAACATCTCCACCTGTATAACCTGCACATCCTGGTGCTGGAACACCAGGAGATGCAGTTGCATAAAGATTTGTATAAGAAGTAAATGAACAAATAGTATCAACTATAATAGGTATAGCGTTTGAACAATCATCATTAATTGGTATAAGTGGATCATAAGCACATAAACCAAAATCCCCACCATTAGAAGAGCCGTTTTGCCAAAAGCGTACATAAATCATTGAAGCCGGCGAAAGTCCTGATTTATTTATTCTTGGCATTGAATATATATTACTATTACTATCACAAGCAATTAGTGTCAATGTGCCGCAATTGCCTGAGTAAATTGCCATACCACCACTTATGATGCCTTGATCTTGAGAATCAAAAATCAAATGTCCAGAAGGAGGAACCACAACTTTAAACCAAACATCTCCTCCACTATAATTTGCACACCCGGGGGCAGGTATTCCTAAGGAAGAAGTCGCCCCAATATTTGAGTAAGTTGTATAAGTATAAGTGGTGCTGGCAGCTATAGCAATAGCTCCCGAACATTCATCATTAATTGGAGGCGGTGGAGGTGATTCAATATTTCCCCGGCAAGTAAAAGAAAACAATACACCTAAAAAGAAAAGCCCTAATCCTAAAAGAGAAAACTTCAAATTTTTCATGATAATAATATTAAAACAGTTTAAAATAAGGCAATTATTTATTCACTGTAAAATTAATCATTTTTCACGAATAACCTTTAATCATTTAATTTTTTTTCATTCTCAACTGTCCACTCTCAATTGTCAATTAAAAAAAAGGCTCACCCCCCGGCAAGCCCTGTATTAGCCCCATAAGAAATTGGACTAAGATTTCAATATAAATTTGTAATTTT
>JBAWXL010000226.1:0-7686 GCA_037144095.1 Bacteroidota bacterium | reverse complement strand
ACTATCGTCCGACCAGGTTCCTTTGGGTTGGTTGTGTGTTCCAAACTCCTGCATATCTGTAACAGGGTTATTCACAAGGTATTCTCTGGTTTCAAACTCCACAGGAACACCCAAGGCATCACCTACAGCTACACCAAATAAAACTGATTTAACTATTTGTTCATTCATTGTTTTTGTTTTTTTGGAGCATGGCAATAAATTACCACGCTCATGTAAATCGGTCGTCGCTACGCGACTAGTAAACCTCAGCAAGTGGCATCGCCACGACCGATTTCTATTGCGTAGCGGTTTTAACCCTATGCAATTTATCTAAGGTGGTAGCTAACTCATTCCAGCTATCAACTTGCCAGGAATTACCCAATAGGAGCGTTCGAAGGGGAGAATGGGCATGGTGATTTTTTTATATTTTTGTAATTTTATAATACAAACTCGAAACTATTTCAATTTTTATTTTATCACCCAATACTAAATTATTATACCAGTTTATTAATTCAACCTTTCCGTTAATTTTCCTCGTTTCCCCTGATTCAGTATAAGTACCGGGTATAATTTTTACACCAACTATCTCAATATCAACTTGTGTCCCACTTACTTTTGGTAGTAGATCTTTGCAACTAACTGGGAGAGAAATAATTCCTTTATAATAATACTCTTTACCTAATTTCATTTCAAATAAATTTGAATTTTCAGTCGAAATGTTTTTATTTTCTTTGTCACTTATCTTTATTTCCTGTTTTATCTTAACGTTATTTTTCTTTTTACCTCTCTCGTTCCATAAAATATCAGAATCAAAATGGCTTATTAAACTCATTTCAATACCTGAAGCAAGACTTATTTTGTGTCCATAATAATTATACTCTAATTTATTTAATAGCACATATATATTAACAAAACCTTCAACATCAAGCAATTTTAGAATTTTCTCATGTACGACTTTATTGGTTTTTCCTCCCGTCCCATCTATTTTTCCGGCTTTGTAGTTATTCATTCTTTCTTTAAGTGTAATATCTGTTTTTCCGATATAATAAATGTTATCGTTTGATTCAAATGCATAAAGCAAATCAGACTGTTCGAGATATTTCTTTTGAATTTCAAATTCTATTCTATTTACTTTTTCAGTCGACTTAATCCACTTTCCAGCTAGCTCAAAACCTATTTTTATTAGATGATTAATTGTTTTTGTATTCATATTATTTAAATTATGTTTATTCGTTAATCATTAATATTGATTTTAGTTCTCCAATCAGTCAACATGTATTGGAATTTTTCAGCCCCAGCGGGTACTCTTGCAACCATACTTGGCGAAACCAACGGAATAATTACTTTTTCTTGTCTAATTTCATTAATCTCATGTTGCCATTCTTTTAATGTTTGTCCTTTCCCCCAAGTAGAAAATACAGTTAGTTTTGGATTTGCATTAATAACATCAATAATATTTTGTGTATTATAAATTCTCAAAACTTTACCGTTAATTATTTTCGGGTCTGAATAACCTCTTCCAAGAATATATTGAGTATCTTTATCATTTGCTTCTACAGTCATAATCATATCCATACAAGCAATTCCTAAACTCTGAATTAATTCAAAAAAATTATCATTATTTGGATGTAATTCAACATTAAAAATATTTGAAAGTAATTCCCAAGTTCGATTTCTGTTTCTTCCATAGAAATAAGCTACTGGAGCTCCTCCTTCAGGATTAAACGTTCCTAATAATAAATACTTTACTTCCCAATTTGGAATAAAAAAATTCTCATTAAGTAATTGATGGTTGGTTTTAATTAATTGATGGTTGGTTTGCATACTAATTTATTTTTAAAATTTATAATTCATTTTATTCTTCACACCTCAAATTTATTAATTTATTTGAAATGTAAATCGTTTTCTCAGAAAATTAATTAAAGGGTTTGATTAAACCCCACTTTTGGAATATTTCTACTTATAAGGCGTTCAGTCTCGCAGTAGTTGTTGATTTCATCAATAGTTGCAGGCAGTCCGGTAATTACCTCGTTTATAATGGCTTTGCGGGCTATATTATCAATTTCACCACCCGAGAATTGGTAACTTGTTGCAAGTGTAGCAGCCATTTCGTTGTCTAACCAGTTTAATTTGCTTTTCCAAATTTGTGCTTTTGCTTCCACTGTTGGCAATTCAAATTTTATTTTGAACAGGAAGCGGCGTTCAAAGGCAGCATCTAAGTTGTCTACCAGATTGGTAGTGGCAATGATTATTCCGTCCATTTTTTCCATTTGCTCCAAAATGATGTTCTGAATGGCATTTTCGGTCTGTGCAGTATTGGAAACTCCATTGTCTTTGCGTTTTCCCAACACGGCATCGGCTTCGTTGAAAAGCAGAATGGGTTTCTGTTTGCTTTTGCGGCACAAGCGGGCATAATCGCTAAACACGGATTTGATGCGTTTTTCACTTTCTCCAAACCACATCGATTTTGTCTGGCTGATGTCCACATACAGAATATCACGACCTGTGGCTTTGGCAATCTGGTACACCGATTCGGTTTTGCCGGTGCCGGGCGCACCGTAAAACACGGCTGCTACTCCTTTGGGCATTGCCATTTCCTGTAGACGCTCCTGCATAGTCGTGAATTTATCCTGCGTCAGACTTTCCCTGAAAAAATCAAGTTGCTTTTGCAACTTTTCCTCAAAGTAAAGCTCTTTGGCTGCAACTGATTCAGCAGTTATTACATCTCTTAGCGTTTGCTTTTTAATAAACATTTCTGCATCTTGTCCTAAAAGTAATTCAATGGCAGAAGTAGTGAGTGAAATGCTGATGTCACTAACAAAATTGGCTTTATTTACGGTTATCAGATTCAAATCCAGTAATCTGCTTGAGTTCTGGGTTATTTCCTTTATTCTTTTTAGCTTCTGGCGTTGAGAATCGTACATATCCCGAATAGTTTTTTCCAAAGCAGTATCTCCACCCCGTACTAAATCGTCGCACATTTCGTATAATAGCGAGCGGTCTTGCAGCGAAATTTCCATATCCATTAACTTTTCTATCACATCGAGATGCGAATTGTGAATTTCCAACGAACTCACTTCGCCCAACAAATGGTCGGTTGTAATCAAATCGCGCGATCTTTCTTCAATCATATCCGACACAGTAATGCAAAACTCATAAATATCCATCTGTTCCAATTTATAAGTTTCGGATATTGGAATATTAAGTAGAACAGCTTCTAAAATATTCTCGTTTATCATCATAAATTTGAAATTGGCTGTGGGGGTTTTCTTTCTGCTACTACGTGCCAGCTCCGACTTAATAATTTTTTTATCAATCAGGTCAACAAGCTCGGAACGGTATTTCACAAACTTGGAAGTCTTGATGGAAAGTTCACCCATAATGTCGCTCAGGTCGCACGAAAAACCCATCGATTGCTGCACGTAAATAATGGCAAAAAACCAGGCTTGCTGCTCGCTAACATCAAGGAAACTTGCTAACAACATACTTTCGGTTTTACACTTTTCAGTGATTTCAGGTTTCAGTTCTGATTCGTAAAGTTCAGAAGAAATCTTGTAAATTGTTTCCAACACATTGAAGGAGAGGGTTTTTTGTTCCATAATCTTTAATTTTTTTAATTTATAAATTATTAATTAATGTATGCGAGTACTTGTACATCGAGCTTTAAGGAGGTATTCATTATAATGACATAAATAAATGTCCAGTATGTCAAAGAATGTTTAAGTATTTTATGTAATACTCAAAAAACAAGTGTATGTAATTCATTTGAATTAAACAAAACATTATTTTCAATCTTCAAACTTAATCTTCAAACTTAATCTTCAATTTAAATTTTCAATTCAATATTTAATTGCCCTATAAAGGCTAATTAAAAAAAGTGACATTTTGTGACACAACAAGAGAAAAAAATGTATTTTTACCGAAAATTTTTATTATGAACGAAGAAAAAGACTTTAATTTTGAATCTGCTTTGAAAGAAATAGAAAACAGAAGAGCGGAAATAGTTGAAAAATTCGATTTAAAATATGGTTGGTCCTTGGAAATAATTGCTGACGATATTCAGGAAAGTCTTAAAAAAAAATATAGAATAACCAAAGAAACAGCTGAAGATGCCACTTACGAAGCAATCTCAATTCTGCTTATTTCCATCTATGAAAAAATGAATTTTGAAATTGAGACTGTTGTTGAACTCAAAGATTTTTTATTTGCAATAGCCAAAAAGAAAACTTTTAATTTGATTTATAAAAATACAAAACTTAAATTAATTGGGAGCTATGTCAATTTTGAAGATGCGAATGATACTTCAATTGATTTTCGTGACAAGAATGATTCAATTGAAATTTTATTAAAAAATTCTTACGATGGCACAAAAAATATCGATGCATATTTATCAGAAGAAATTGAAACTCTTAAACTGTTGGATCTTTATATCATTGATAATTTGTCTTATAAAGAAATTGTAGCTTTTGCAGAATATTCTCATTACAAAGAAGCAACTTTGAGAAAAAAAGTGGAAAGAGGACTGAAAAAGTACAGGAATTTCATAAATGGCTGATTGCAAATAACGGTCTCGAATTTTCTTAGCACTTCCTCTCTACTACCTCTGTACTTCTTAGCTACTAATACAGTCTATCCTCCGATGACCGTCCGATGACCGTCCGATGCAACAAAGTGATTATTCTGTGCTACCAAAGTGATTACTCTGTGATTTATTTATCCTATATTTGCCAATTATTAATTGTGAATTATTAATTATTAATTGACTTCATGGCTCGTTTCACTTCTTCTACATTTGGCAAAATATCAGGCAAACACGGCACAGCTGTGGCTGCCGTTCGTAAAGATGGTTTATGTATTTTGAAAGAATACCGGATTGCATCCAACCCCAATACCTCGGGGCAGAAAAACCAGCGGGGTAAGTTTGGATTTGTTATGAAAGAATTGAACTGTTTCCGCAAACTGTTCACAATTACTTTTGGCGGACAATATGGAATCAACAAAGCAGTGTCATTGGCTATGAAAAATGCAGTAACAGGCGAATTCGCTGCCTTTGAAATGGATTACAGCCACGTACAAATCTCTGAAAAAACATTCACGCAAAACTTTCGGTTGGAGAAACTGAATTCAGAACCAACAGTAGTAAGTTTAACCTGGTCGCCAGCGTTATTCCCTCAGTCTGCTCAACAGGATGCAATCAGTTTGGTTGTCCTAAATCCGGTCCTAAAAATGGTGTACTTTGTAGAAAATGTAGAAATATTATCGAAAGGCTTTCTGCAGGTGGAACTTCCAAATGTGCTGACAAAAAACACCATACATGGCTGGGCTTTCACCAAATCTGAAACTAACCGAACTATTCAAAGTACGTATGTGGGTTTACTTAACGTGAGTTCGATACAAGGTTTTGTTTAATTGAAAGATTTGTTAGAATATCTGATTTTCATAATATCGCTCCTACGGAGCTTCTGTATTATTCAAAATAAATATTCTACCATAATCCCGCTTCTCCGAAGCTTTAAAAATGCTCCGTTAGGAGCAAAATTATGGTAATAATACAAGTTTGTGTAGTTTTCTTAGCTCCGTAGGAGCGTCATTATTATTTTGTTTGATAATTATTAATTTCTTTTATCCAACTTACGTTACTTAAATAAACACCTGCACTATTTCTATCTGTTTATCATTATCTTATATACTCCAAATGACAACCCGTTATTTACCTTCACCAGATAACAGCCGGCTTTGAGTTGAGTAACCGGAATACATATATTATTTTTTAGGTTAGTCATCCGGACATATTCTTTGCCCTGAATATCCAGAATCGAAATATCGAACGTATTTTTACCATCAACATAAAGTATATCGTTGGCCGGATTGGGATAAATCTTTACCAAAGTATCAGTTGCTAAAACGATGGAAGTAGCTGTATTTGGATTTACGGTAAGCACGCCATCCACCATCTGAAACTCATAATTGGTAGCGGTTAAAGTTCCCTGATTAATCACAATGGGATAAGACCCAGAAGTAAGATTTGTACCCGGTGATTGAAACGCCGGAGCGCCGGTAACCACCGATGAAGTTTCGCTTTTTTTGTAACCGGCTGTTGTATAGGTAAATGCGGGAGTAGTTGTTCCGGCATTCATGGTTTTATTGTCGGCAGTAACCGTTAGCGTTGCTTTTGGAACCACAACCAGCAACTGCGGAATTGGAGTTGCCGCAGCATAAGTGGAATTTCCTGCCTGAAAAGCTGAAATAAAAGAAAAGCCGGATGTTGATTTTATCGTCACCGTATTTCCACTTACGGTTGCCACAGCGGTATTGGAACTTACATACGTTATTCCCAAACCCGAACTGGCCGTAGCATTTAAGGTAAACGATGTGTCACCGTAACCTTTTACCGGAATATCCGGAAAAGTAATGGTTTGAGGAGTTTGGGCAAAAGAGGAAATGGAAAATAATAAAAAAAGAACCCTGATTCCTAAAGGGGAAAAAAATAGGCTGCGTTTTTGATTTTTATATTGCATTGAATTTTAATTTGCATTGAATTTAACTACCATCTAAGAACTGCCAACTATCGACTGTTTTTACGACCCATACACTCCCGAAATTGGCGGATTAACTTTATAATTTGCCGGAAGAGATTTTGAAATACGGTAAGAATCGATAAAAAGTCCTACACTGCTTGCCGGAAAGTTTACAAAAGCCGGAATGTTTTTGAAAACCTGTGAATTCGGTAATAGACTGAAAATCAGATTTGTTTCGTCTGTAAAATTCAGATTCATGGTGTAATAGGTTTTATTCGATGCATCCAGCGTTCCATCCGACAAAGAATACGGAGTAGCATTTCCTAAAGCCACATTGTTGGTAGCATTGGCTCCCTGAAAGCCCATTGCCAGCAAAAATCCGCTTCTGCATTTATAGGCAATGTTATTATCCACATCCTGATTCCAGTGAACCCGAAAAATATAGCCACGGTTTAACTGATAAGCCACATTGGAATAAGCCTTATCATTGAGTCCGAAATGATCAAAATAAACTCCATCCCCCTGCAACGAATTATGCATCAGGTTATAACGCAGTGTATTCCCGCCATTGGCATTTGAATCGGTGAAGCAATAAAAGGCGCCCATATCGTCGGAGCATTTCGAGGTGTGAAAAACATCGTTGTATTCAAACAGATTGTTTGAACCGCCGTGTAAAACACCTGCATGAGGGCAATCGTGAATCAGATTATGATCCATTTTAGCTCCGTAAAGCGCGATATTTTTATAAGCCAGATTTACAGAGGCAGCATAGATATTATTCAGATAACCAAAGTTGTAGATGTGGCAATTGGTTACGAAATGATTACTTGGCGAAGCTGCCGAACCTGCTGCACCGACCAGCACACCGGTTGCGCCCAAATCATAAAGGTTTGAACTCAACACACCGCAATTGCTCCCACCGTTTATCACCACAGCATCGTACTCAATATCGTGAATAATACAACCGTTTATCTGAACATTCGTGCAGTTGGTCATTTTAAATGCATTTCCCAGATTTCCGGCTATTTCTAACCCGATAAACTGAACATAGCTGGCTGCATTGATATCAAACATCGGATTCTTATTGTCGGAAATGCCTAAATTTGAAGCAGTTATGGTCGAAGGTGCGTAATAATAGACCTTACCTTAGCTTTATTATTGGGGTCTGCTCCTTTGTAAACATAAAAAT
>JBAWXL010000225.1:0-7776 GCA_037144095.1 Bacteroidota bacterium | reverse complement strand
CCTTATTAACGGCGGGATAATTATATCCTAAAACCACCGATAATAAACCATTAAACTTCAGGGTTAACAATGTTAAAGCGGGAAGAATTGATGCTAACTTACACAATGCTTTCTTAGGAAATCTGGCAGGTTCTGTAAATACGAATGCATCAAATAATGTTGCTATTGGTAATGAAGCCTTAAAAACACAATCATATAATAATGATGGTACTCCATGGAATTCTGAAAATGTTGCTGTCGGTTATAGAGCGCTGTATTCCAATCAACCAACCTCAATGTTAAATGGGATTGAAAATACCGCGATTGGAAATTACACTCTGTATTCAAACACCACAGGGTATGGTAATACTTCTAATGGTATGGGCGCTCTTTATTCAAACACTTCTGGAAATTTTAACTCTGCACTTGGATATTCCTCTCTTTATTCAAACACAACCGGAGTGGATAACAGTGCTTATGGAGCGTGGGCACTTTATCAAAATACAACAGGAAATTATAACGTGGCAACTGGAAGGAATGCGCTTTTAATCAATTCTTCTGCCTCAAAAAATATTGCAATAGGGAATGATGCTTTAAGGAAACAATCATTTTATAATGGAGGAGCCGTCTGGAATTCTGATAACGTTGCCGTAGGTTATCAGGCATTGTATTCAAATCAACCGACCTCAACTGATAACGGTATCCAAAACACTGCCATTGGTAATTCTGCTCTTTATACAAATACTATAGGGTATAGTAATAGTGCTTTTGGGTTTAATACGCTATATTCAAATTCAAGCGGCTATGAAAATACCGCTGTAGGAAATTATACACTTTATTCCAATACAACTGGGTTTAAAAATATAGGGATCGGATTTAAAGCACTTTATTCCAATACCGATGGGGATTACAATATCGCAAATGGTTTCATGGCTCTTTACAATAATACTACTGCATCCGATAATGTTGCAATAGGCAATGAGGCATTAAAAACACAATCATTTAGTGATGCTGGTACTTTTTGGTTTTCGGAAAATGTAGCTGTTGGCCATCGTGCATTATATTCAAATCAACCAACAGCTTCAACAAATGGAAGAGAAAATACCGCAATTGGTAATTCAACCTTATATTCAAATACAACCGGGCTTAATAATACAGCCACCGGATATAGATCCCTCTATTATAACACCACAGGAAATGAAAACACAGCCACAGGGAATCAAGCCCTTAGCTATAATACCTTGGGCTATGATAATACAGCCAATGGAGCATATGTACTTTTTTCAAATACTACAGGATTTTATAATACCGGCAGTGGCGCAGGTGCACTTTTTTCAAATACTACCGCTTCAAACAATATCGCTATTGGAAATGAAGCATTAAAGACACAATCGTTTAATAATGGAGGAACTGCCTGGAGTAGTGATAATGTTGCAGTAGGCTATCAGGCACTTTATTCAAATCAACCAACTTCGACAACTGATGGTTATCGTAATGTTGCCATTGGCAATCAGTCACTTTATTCCAATACGAATGGTAAATATAATACCGCTATTGGAACCAATGCAATGTTACAAAATAAAACTGCATCTTATAATGTCGCAATAGGAGGAGAAGCTTTATCTAGTCAATTGTATAATAATGGAGGTGCAATGTGGGCTTCTAATAATGTAGCAGTAGGATATTATGCACTTTATTCAAATCAACCTACTTCAACATCTAATGGAATTAAGAATACTGCACTTGGAAGTAGTTCGCTATATTCAAATACTATAGGTTCATCTAATGTTGCAGTGGGAAACAGAGCTTTATATGGAAACACTATTGGAACAAATAATGTTGCTAATGGTGATGGTTCTCTTTCTGGCAATACAACCTCTTCTCACAATGTTGCAATTGGGACTTATGCATTAATAGGACAATCCTATCAGAATGGGGGATGGGAATGGAATTCGGACAATGTGGCAGTAGGTTATATGGCATTAAAATCAAACCAACCAACTTCTACAACTAATGGGATTCAAAATACAGCTATAGGTAGTAATGCGCTTTCTTTTAATACAACCGGATACGGTAATACATCAACAGGGAATCAGTCTCTATATGCTAATACTACTGGTTATAATAATACCTCAACAGGAAATCTGTCTCTTTACAGTAATACGAAAGGATATAATAATACGGCCAATGGGAATAAAGCGCTTTACAATAATACAACAGCATTCAATAATGTAGCGATTGGTAATGAAGCTTTACAAGCACAATCCTACAGTAATTTTAATAATGAATGGAGTTCAGACAATGTAGCAATTGGCAACAAGGCTCTCTATTCAAACCAGCCTACTTCAACATCAAATGGGATTTATAATACTGCAGTCGGGAACAATTCATTATACTCTAACACTACTGGATCGAGCAATACTGCCCAGGGGTTTTTCGCTCTTTACAGTAATACAACCGGATATTTTAATACTTCAAATGGGGCAAATTCTCTTCAACAGAACACTCTTGGTTATAATAATGCTGCATTCGGTTATTCTTCACTTATAAATAATACAACAGCCGCAAATAATATTGCAATAGGAACAGAGGCACTGTATAGCCAATCGTATAGCAATGGTGGAAATGCTTGGAGTTCCGACAATGTGGCAATTGGTTACGATGCTCTTTTCAATAACCAGCCTACAACAACAGGCAATGGAATTCAGAATACGGCTACAGGAAATAATTCACTTTATTCAAATACTACAGGAAACAGCAATACTGCCAACGGATTTAAAGCACTTTATACCAATTCAACTGGATCAGAAAACACTGCTACAGGAAATAATGCGCTATATTCCAATACCTACGGATATAGCAACACCGCCAATGGATTAAAAGCTCTATATTCCAATACTTACGGGTCTGAAAATACTGCTATCGGGAACAATGCTCTTTATTATAACACTAATGGATCTGATAATACAGGAACGGGAGTCAGGGCACTTAACCAAAATACATCAGGGGCGAATAATACTGCCAATGGAGTAAATGCCCTTTCTGCTAACACTATCGCCAGTTATAATACTGCAAATGGATCATCTGCACTTTCAAATAATACAACAGGTGCAAATAATACTGCCATTGGATTTCAGGCATTATATACTCAATCATACAGCAATGGTAATTCTACCTGGAATTCAGAAAATGTCGCTATTGGTTCTCAGGCACTCTATTCCAATCAACCTACTTCTGTCTCAAACGGGATTCAAAATACTGCGATAGGAAATAGCGCTCTTTATAACAACACAACCGGAAATAGCAATACAGCAACGGGAATAAAAGCTGGTTATGGCAATAATACCGGTTATGCAAATGTTTTTGAGGGTAATAATGCAGGTTACAATAATACCAGTGGATACAATAATACATTTGTCGGGCAGGGAACAGGCTACACAATTGGCAGTGGCTATAATAACTGTTTTATTGGATACCATTCAGGATACCTTCAGTCTGCTACCCAGAATTCAACTTGCCTAGGGGTGGAAGCCGGTTATTCTAATAGTGGCCATAGCAATACTATGATTGGGTTTCAGAGTGGAAAATTCACTTTAGGCGGCAGTAATGTATTTATCGGTTACCAGGCGGGGATGAATGAAACAGGAAGCAACTTGCTTTATATTGCAAACAGCAGCACTTCAAGTCCTTTGATAAAAGGTGATTTCAATTCATCAACTGTGCGAATAAACGGTAGCTTTTGTTATACAGGTACCATCGGTTCATGCTCCGATTCAAGATATAAAAAAGATGTGAGGAATATACCTAATGCACTTAACACAGTTCAAAAGTTGAATGGAGTTTATTATAATTGGAAAACCAATGATTTTCCTGAAATGAAATTCAGTAAAGACCGTCAGATAGGAGTTATTGCACAGGACATTGAAAAGTACTATCCCGAATTGGTTACTACAGATGATAAAGGATATAAGATGGTGGACTATTCGAAAATCACTCCAATCTTGATTGAAGCAATAAAAGATTTGAAGAAGATTGTAGAAGAACAACAGAAGCAAATTGATGAGTTAAAGAAGAAATAAGCATCATTTATCAAAGAGATATTTTGTATTACGAACAAATTAAAATCAATTATTAATCAAAACAAATTAACATGAAAAAGTTTTACTTGTTTATCATCAGCATACTCTTGCTAAGCGCAAATGTGTATGCACAAACCCCTCAAGCAATCAATTATCAGGGGGTAGCCCGCGATACAAGCGGCAATGTCATTGCAAATCAACCCGTATCTTTACGCTTGAGTTTGCTTAGCGGTAGTGCCTCAGGAGCTGCCGCGTATGTTGAAACCCATGCTGTAACAACTGATGGCTTAGGGTTATTTTCTTCAAAAATCGGGCAAGGGATTCCTGTCTCAGGTATTTTTAGTGCGATAAACTGGGGAAGTAATTCCTATTATTTAAGAATAGAAATTGACCCAAATGGTGGCGCAAACTATCATTGGGTTGGAACTAACCAATTTGTTTCGGTACCTTATGCTTTTTATGCCACTCAAAGCGGCACGGGTGGTGCAACAGGTGCAACAGGTGCAAACGGAGCTAACGGGATTCAGGGTGTTGCAGGTAATACCGGACCCTTGGGGGCAACAGGTGCAAATGGTCAGACTGGAGCTCAAGGAATTCAAGGATTACAAGGAGTTAATGGAAAAACAGGTGCTACAGGAGCAAGCGGTTTGCAAGGGATACAGGGCTTAGCGGGAGCAAATGGACAAACAGGAGCAAATGGAGCAAATGGAGCAATGGGGCAAACCGGAGTTAGTGGTACAAATGGAACAACTGGAATGCAAGGAATACAGGGTATTTCGGGAGCAACTGGGACTGCCGGCACAAACGGAGCAATTGGTGCGACTGGATTTACTGGCGTTTCCGGAAGTAATGGTATTACTGGTGCAACTGGTGCCGGAATAACAGGTGTTACAGGTAAGACTGGTGCTACTGGACCTTCCGGTGCAATTGGAGGTATGGGAGCAAATGGTATTTCTATTCAATGGCTTGGCACTTTCCCCATGGCGCCGAGCAACCCAACAATAAATCAAGCATATCATTTATCAACAATGGGCATATCTTATATATGGGATGGGACAGCATGGCAAATGATGAATAGGGATGGTCAAAATGGAACTAATGGAACCAACGGATTGGCAGGTGCCGATGGTGTAACTGGTGCAACTGGAGCCGTTGGTGCAACCGGAATTGCTTCACAAACTTTAGATCAAACGCTTTCAATGGGAAATAGTGCAGGGTTATATAATATCGACATGAATGGCCAATCTATTACAAATGCAAGTAATTTTTCTTTACAATCAATTGGGTCAAGCAGTACTTACAGCCTCGGCAGTACTAATTTAAATTATATAGATATGTTTTATGGTCATATTAGAGACTATTATGGGTCACATGGAGCAAGCGGACAAGTATTAACTGCCAGAGGAACTTATCCATATAATTTTGTATCTTGGGAAAATCCGGTTGTCCCAACCTTGCCTTCCGGTGTATTTGGACAAACCCTAAGACATGATGGAACTGGATGGGTAGGCAATAGCTTACTATATAATAATGGAAGTAATATTGGAATTGGAACTACTTCCCCTAATACTTTACTTGATATTGAAGGTCTAAGTTGGGGAACTGTCAAAATTAAAGGTACAACAGGGTCTTATCTCTCAATGGATAGAGAAACTAATGCTAATACTTCTTATATTGATTTCTCAAGAGCAGGTTTGCCTAAGTTTATAATTGGGAATTATGGGTCTGATGATTATAGAATCATTAATTGGCCCGATGGTTACAGTAATAATTATGCTTTGACAATTCTTTCTTCAAATAGCAATATTGGAATTGGAACTGCAACGCCAACAAAAAAATTAGAGGTAAGTGGCGATATTAAAACAAGCGGTAACTTCTATATCCCCAGCAGTTTCAGAATATATAACAATGAGTCTACCCCAAGAGCTGTATTTGAAACAGCCTGGAATGGAACTTTTGGCGATTTCACTGCTATAAATTCAGGATATGATTGGCAAGAGACAACAGAACCATTTTCTGTTGCAGCAGGTAGAAACGGAATATTCTTTACTTATGGCAATACAGGTTCACAATATTCTAATATAATCGCTAAAATGACTCCAAATGGGTTGTCTATTGGGACAACTTACCTGCCATCTGGATATAACCTTTCAGTAAATGGTAAAATAATATGTACGGAAGTAACTGTACAACTGAATTCAAGCTGGCCCGATTATGTGTTTGCAGATGATTATAAAATGCCTTCATTGCTGGATTTGGATAAACAAATTAAAGAGAAGAAACATCTTCCTGGAATTCCTACTGCAAAAGATGTTAAAGATAATGGTATCCAGATGGGAGATATGCAGAAAATGATGATGCAAAAGATAGAAGAACTTACTCTTTATGTGATTGAATTAAAGAAAGAGAATAATTCATTGCTTGATAGAGTGAATAAATTAGAAAAAGGGAAATAATTTTAAATCTGGAATTATGAAAAAAATTATTCTAATTCTGCTGCCCGCAATATTTTTAACTGCAATTGCGCTTCAAACAAAAGCTCAACGAAATTGCGGCACTATGGAAAGTTTGCAAATGGAAATTGCAAAGGATTCTACTATTAAAACAAAGATGAAAAATCTTAATATGTATGTTGACAATTGGGTAAAAAACAACCCGAATAGTAAGAGCAAATCTGTTATAACTATTCCGGTTGTTGTTCATATTGTTTATGCAAATGCTGCTCAAAATCTATCAGATGCCCGTGTTCTGGAACAAATTGCTGCAACTAATACAGATTTCGCCGGTTTAAATCCACATTCAATGCAAGCTTTTTCAAGTTCCCTAAAGGTAAGTAATGGCATTCAGATTTGTCTTGCTCAAAGAGATCCAAATGGGAATCCTACAACAGGTATCGAAAGAGTATTAACCAATCATGGAGATTTTAATGCGTTGAATAAAGACGAAAGACATGCCAATACTGGTGGTATGGATGCTTGGGATGTCACAAAATATTACAACATCTGGGTTTGTGATTTGGGAGTAGGTTATTGTGGTTACGCACAATTTCCTTATGCTGCTCAAGGTGGTGGCATTAATGATACATATGGCTGCTCTATAAGCTATAAGTATTTTGGTATAACTGGTGCAACTGCTCCTTTTAACTTAGGAGGAACTTTAACACATGAAATGGGTCATAGTTTTAATCTCATCCATATATGGGGCGATGATTCAGGTCAGCTAAGTGCCTATTCATGTTTTTCCGGCACATGCTGTAATGGAACAGATAATTGTAACGATACGCCTAACCAATCTGTAGCAACAAGCGGTGCGCCTACAGGTGTGCTGACGGATGCTTGTACAACAACATCTCCGGGGATTATGTACACAAATTTCATGGATTATTCTAACGACATCTGCTACTCAAATTTTACTCCAGATCAGGTTGCCCGAACACAAGCTCTTTTCGTAGTGGGTGGTCCTTTATATCCTCTTACCTACTCTGATGGATGCACCAATCCTATCCCTTGCGGCACTACCCTTTTCTCTCCAAACACCACCGGGACATTTCAAGACAGATGTGTAATTCATCTGGTGCCAAGTTTCTCTACTCCAATCAACGGGCCATTCCATGCAATAATTGTTCCTTAATGAAAATAAAGATATTAATAACATTAATTAATCAAAAACAAATCAACACCATGAAACACATCTTTTCATTCGTAATCAGCATACTCTT
>JBAWXL010000224.1:0-7832 GCA_037144095.1 Bacteroidota bacterium | reverse complement strand
GTGAAAAGAAATTAGAATTAGTAGTGGTTAATCCGGGACCTATTTATGGACCAACTCTGACAGGAAATTTAGCTACTGAAGCGATGGATTTCTTCAAAAAATTAATTACCGGAAAAGTCCCTATGTTACCTCACGCCTATTCAGTGATGTCTGATGTAAGAGATGTAGCAACTATCCATGTGGCAGCCTTAGAAAATGAAAAAGCTAACGGTAAACGTTTCATAGTAACATCGGAAAAACCTTATGCTATCCAAAAAATTGGAAAAATTTTAAAATCAAATGGATATGATAAAGTAAGCACTAAATTAGCTCCTACTTTTTTATTGAAATTTATGGCCAATTTTAATGCCGAAATGAAAGGAATGTTGCCATTTGTAGGTAATACAATTGAAGCTGACATAAGTGATACAATGAACACATTTAATTGGACACCTATGAATTTTGAGAAAACTGTTCTTGACACGGCTAAATCTGTGGAGATATCGCATAAGAAATAAATCAAAGAGCATTGATATATTTTCTTTTATCAGACTCTTGAAAATAAAAAAAAGTCAAAATGCAAGCTGCTAACAGCGGCTTGCGTAATGATTGGGGAAGTGCTTCGTAGAAATATTATAGCTATATTTTTAGTGTGTGCTTCATATGAACTTTAGTACTAAAAATCCGCCATAAGTCAAGCCGCAGGACGTTATAAATATCCAATTCGCATATGTGGCTTACCTCCTGTGGCAGGTTTGGTTGTTTAGGGACAAAACATTCTCTCCTTTAATAGTAGCTCAATTTTTCACAAACTAAATGTTTTTGCCCATATAGGCTGCAAATATAAAAAATTAGGTGCAGTTAAGCCGATATTGTAAATCGGCTTAGCTTCGACTCATTTTTATATATTCTGCTAAGAGTGGGATAACACCAAACTAATTAAAACCCAAAAATAACTCCAATTTTGCATGCCTTAATCTTTAATAAAAATCCATTTAACATCTTTGCCTTACCTCCTTTGGCATGTTTGGTTGTAACCAAATAAAAATAAATGATATAATATTTGCTTTAAATGACAAGAATGATATTAATGTTGTATCTTTGTTGTTAGAAAATTGATTTTAAAAACTATAGAATTATTTTTCAAATATTAAAAAAACATCACCTTAAGATGGAAAACATGAATAAAGCAACACAAAAAAAAGAAAATACTGTTCGAGAATCAAACAATTTAAAATCTGAAGATTTTCCTATTGTTGGCATAGGTGCTTCAGCAGGAGGATTAGAAGCCCTTGAGCAATTTTTTGTTAATATGCCAAAAGATAGTGGAATGGCATTCGTGGTAATTCAGCATCTCGACCCTAATCATGTGGGTATTATGCCCGAACTGCTGCAGCGCACCACCCAAATGAAAGTGGAGCAGGCTGGCGACCACATGAAAATGCAAGCTAACCATGTGTATGTGATTCCGCCCAACAAAAGCATGTCTATTTTAAATCGCTATTTATATTTATTTGAACCTATTGAATTGCGTGGTTTGAGACTACCTATCGATTTTTTCTTTCGTTCGTTGGCTGCCGACCAGCACGACAAAAGCATTGGCATAGTACTTTCGGGCATGGGTTCTGATGGCAGTTTGGGGCTAAAAGCCATAAAAGAAGCAAATGGAATTGTTGCAGTGCAAGACCCCTCGAATGCTAAATTCAGTGCCATGCCACAAAGTGCCCTTAATTCGGTGGTGGTTGATATAATGGCAACCTCCAACCAATTGCCCGAAAAACTGATAGCTTTTGTGAAATATACCCCGGTGGTGATTAAAAAAACCGAAACTGACAGTAAAAGCATAAGCAACCTCGAAAAGATTATTATTTTGCTGCGGGCACAATCCGGACACGATTTTTCGCTCTACAAGAAAAACACTTTGTTTCGACGTATAGAACGTCGTATGAATGTGCATCTAATCGATAAAATTTCAAACTATGTTCGATATTTGCAGGAAAATAAAGATGAATTAGACATTCTCTTTAAAGAATTGCTGATTGGTGTAACCAATTTTTTTAGAGATATTCCAGTGTGGAATAAACTTAAGGAAAATATATTGCCCGAAATATTTGATGAATTACCCAATGGCTATGCCATGCGGGCATGGGTTACGGGCTGTTCAACCGGAGAAGAAGCCTATTCGCTTGCCATTATTTTTCAGGAAGCGTATCAAACAATAAAGCACGACAAAAACCTTTCCCTGCAAATTTTTGCAACCGACATAGACAACGACGCCATCGAACGTGCCCGAAAAGGCTCGTTCAGCTCAAACATTGCTGCTGATATTTCGCCTGAGAGCTTGAGTCAATATTTCACAAAAGAAGACCATGGCTTTCGCGTGAACACTGCCATACGCGAAATGGTGGTTTTCGCTCCCCACAATGTCATTAAAGATCCACCTTTCACCAAATTAGACCTACTTTTTTGTCGCAATATGCTGATATACATGGAGGGCGAATTGCAAAAAAAACTAATGAGTTTATTTCACTATAGCCTAAATTCGGGCGGAGTGATGCTGTTGGGCAGCGCAGAAAATGAAAATTCGCAGAACAATCAGTTCACTATTGTTGATGCAAAATTGAAATTCTACAAACGTTCGGTTGATGGTACAAATTCAGAATTATTAGATTTTCCGAGCTCATTTATTCAAAATAAGAAAAAACTCATCGAAGACATCAAACCTGTTAAAACAGTGGAAAACATTCAAACTCTTGCCGATCAGTTGCTGCTTCAACATTATGCACCTGCCAGCGTAATGATTAATTCGGAAGGCGACATTTTATATATTACAGGTAGAACAGGCAAATATCTGGAACCTTCTGCAGGAAAAGCAAATTGGAACATTTATGCCATGGCACGCGAAGGCTTACGAAACGAACTGCTGACCGCCATACGTAAAGTAAAACAAAACTTCGAACCACTAAAATTGCTTAATCTGAAAATAGGTACTAATGGTGGCACTCAATTGGTAGATGTAACACTTCAGCAAATTGAAAAACCTGTGGCAATTAGAGGTACTATCATGTTGGTTTTTAAAGATGTTGCCCAAATAATAAAACCAAAAACAAGAAAATCGAAAACAGGGGTTCAACAAATTTCTACCCGCGAGCAGGAACTTGAAAGGGAATTGCAACGCGCAAACGAAGAACTCCAAAGCACACGCGAAGAAATGCAAACCACTCAGGAAGAACTGAAATCGACCAATGAGGAAATGCAATCGACCAACGAAGAACTGCAATCGACCAACGAAGAACTCACCACATCGAAAGAAGAAATGCAAAGCCTGAACGAAGAACTGCAAACAGTGAACATTGAGCTACAAAGCAAAATAAGCGATTTCATGATGTCGAATAACGATATGAAAAACCTGTTGAACAGCACTGATATCGCCACATTGTTTCTTGATAAAGAATTAAACATACGTCGCTTCACCGACCAATTGACCAAATTATTCAAATTGCGTTCTATTGACATTGGAAGACCATTCACCGATATGGCTTCCTATCTTCAATATCCCGAAATAACTGACCATGCACATGAGGTATTACGAACTTTAGTTTTTAAAGAAACCGACATTTCCACCAACGATGAGCGTTGGTTCACCGTTCGCATCATGCCCTATCGCACCTACGACGACCATATCGACGGACTGGTAATCACATTTATCGACATTAGCAAAGCCAAAAAGCTAGAAGCTGAATTAAATAAAACCATTAGTATTCTTCGCAAGCACAATCTTTATAAACCATGAAAAAACAAAATGTAAATCATTCTGATGCAGAAATTCTTCGTCATAATGCAGAAGAAAAACTGAAAAATTCAGCTCCGGGCAAAATTCAAAAAATACCAACTTCTGAAGCCGATATGCTGAAATTAATTCACGAATTGCATGTCCACCAAATTGAATTGGAAATGCAGAATGATGAACTTGTGCTTTCAAAAGAGCGAACCGAAGTTTTAGCTGAAAAATATACTGAACTATACGATTTTGCACCAACAGGATATATCACACTTTCGAAAGAAGGTACCATTGTACAGATGAATTTATGCGCTGCAAAGATGCTTGGGAAAGAACGTGGTCGTTTAAAAAACATTCGCTTTGGTATTTTTATTTCGGAAACAACTCGCTCATCGTATAACTATTTTCTAATAAACACTTTTAGTGGAAAACTTAATCCAACTTGCGATGCCATTATTCCAATTGAAGGCAGGGATGATTTATTTGTTCATATTGAAGGTACATTATCAATAAATCAGGAGGAATGCATGCTTAGCCTTGTTGACATAACTACACTTAAGCAAGCTCATGAGGAATTGCAGGCATCAAAGAATTATTTAGACAAAATCATTAATGCAGTTGCATCTCCCATATTTGTGAAAGATCAGCAACATAAATTATGCCTGGTAAATGATGCGTTCTGTTTATTTCTTGTCCAACCGCGCGAAAAAATTATTGGTACAACCGGCAGTGAGTTTTTCCCAGAAGAGCAAATGAAGCTATTCTTTGAAAAAGATGACGAAGTATTTACAACCGCTCGTAAAAATACTAGTGAAGAATTTTATACAGATAAAAGTGGTTTAACCAGAACAGTTATTACCAGTAAAACTTTATATATAGACGCTTCAAGAAATAAATTTCTTGTTGGAGTTATAAGTGATATCACCAAACTTAAAAATACAGAAGATAAGTTGCTACAAGAAACACGAACTCTAAAACAAACAATGAGTTACTTTACTAACAGAGAATTAAGGATGATTGAACTTAAAAAAGAAGTAAACGAGTTGGCAAGAAGATTGGGTGAAGAGAATAGATATGATTGGTAGAAATACAAATAGAAAGCGGCACTTTTCATTGAACACAGGATAATTTGCAATTATTTTTAATGTTTTACTGAGGTTAAAACCTAAGTCGGATATATCTTATTAGGCTTGTGTCTATAATTCCCATAATCTTAAAGCCAAAATGTCTAAAAAGCTAAATACCTACCCCTAATGCCTCTACGCCAACCTATCAATAAACAGTACACCCCACAAATGATCAATCTCGTGCTGAAAAATAACCGCAGTGTAGTTGCTTCCGGCATATCCTTCAACAATTTCGGTATGATGCGAACCATCTAAACAATCATATTCGACCACCACAGAAGTATACCTTTTAGAAGTACCCGTTACGCCCGGAATCGACAGACAACCATCGCCCGGAAAATTAATTATTTTGTTTGAATAGAGCACAATACGTGGATTCAGATACACTTCAAAAGGCTTCCCTGTTTTATCCAATCGTTGAACCCAAATAATATTTCGGAGTATGCCCAACTGAGGAGCAGCAATACCAACCCCCAGATTAGTAGGATCGGTTACGGTTTTATACATCCTTTTAATTAATCGTTGGAGAACAACATTATTAGAATCAGGTCGAACATAATGCGAAGTTTTTCTTAATATTAAGGAGTCGTTATAATTAAAAACTGTGAGGATGCGCATTTTGCAAGTATCGGGCAAAGCCATAATGGTATCCGTCTCCGATTTAGTAAAACTAATCGTATCAATGGGATTTTCAGGTTCGGGCGTATCTTTTTTGGTTGAACACGAAAATACTCCTATTAATATAAACAGAAACAGATTTAAGAAATATAATTTTTTCATTATGATGATATTTAGAGCAAAAGTAAAAATAAATCTAATCATGAACAAAATTAAAATGAAATTTGCTCAAAGAAATGAAATTAAATGATTAAACATCTTATTCATCACTAAAAGTCATATCCTTGCAAACCTCTTTCAATTCGTTAATTATCATTGCCGTTGCCCCCCAAATTACTTGCTGATTCAGCACAATTGCAGGAGTCTTAAATTGAATGCCTCTCACATTCATGCTTACCTTCTTAACATTTTTCGGGTTGAACAAATCAGAAAGTTTGGCTTCAATAATATGTTGCACCTCAAATTCATTAGGTTTAAAAATCGGTTCAAAATAAATACAAGACAAAACCGGCAAAACTCTAAAACTGCTGGGTGGAATAAAAAGTTCAGACAATTCGCCAATCACGTCACCCTCCCCTATTTGAATCCCAATTTCCTCAAAACACTCCCTGATTGCAGTTTCGTGAAGGTTTTTATCAGAAATTTCATGTTTCCCCCCCGGAAAACTTATTTGGTTGCTATGAACTCCATTATATACCGGACGCTGGATAAGTACTGTGTAAATTTCATCATTTTTAGAATAAAACAGGATTAAAACGGCGCTTTTCTTAAAAGAATCCGTATTTGATAATGATTTTATCAATTTTGTTCGAATTTTTGAAGCCATTTTTAAATGCGATTCATTTCCAGGTAAATGCCTCATTATTCGCGCTTTTAGCTCATCTGAAAAGTTATTAAGATACATGCTGTTGATAATTTTTAAGGGTTAGTTCACTTTTTTCTTGCACAGTAAAAATAATTAATACAATTTTGCACGTTGTAAAGAAATAAAATATATACTAACAAAAACAATTAAACAATGAAAAAAGTTATCAAATTTGCTGTTTTAATCTTAGCAGTGATTGCATTCAACTCATGTAGCAAATCAGGAAAACCTGAAGACGTAGCAGAAAAATTCTTCAAACACTTAACCAAATTAGAGTATGATGATGCTAAAGCTATTGGAACAGAAGCCACTGGCAAAATGCTAGACATGATGAAAAGTATGACCACAATGGGTGGTGACGAAGCCAAAAAACAAATGGAAGAAGCTAAAAAAGCTGAAATCAAAATCGAAAACATGAAATGTGATGTTAAAGAAGACAAAGCACTTTGTACTTTCAAAGCAACCGTAACAGGTAAAGATTCAAAAGAGGAAAAATTAGACCTCATTAAAAAAGACGGAAAATGGTTAGTTGATATGAAAAAAGAAGACTCAATGGGTGGTGGTTCAACTCCTCCAGCTGAAGCTCCTGCTGATTCAACTGCAACAACAGCTCCTGCTGTAAAATAATTTTTTCGGACACAAGAATGATATGAAACGAATTTTCATATTTGTTCTTTTAATTATTGTGTCTTTAATAATGTTCTTGTTTGTCTACGATTTTCGTAGCGAACAAGAACATTTTTTTTCTACCTATCACTTCACTCCTTCTGAAATTGATTCCATTCAGGATGGGGATATTATATTAAGGCATGGCTTTGGTTTTGTTAGTGATATGATTACAAAAACACTCAATGAAAAATACAGTCTGTCGCACTGTGGAATCATCAATAAAACACCGGAAAAAATTACGGTAATTCATTCCGTATCTCAATCGCTCACTTTTAAAGATGGAGTTCAAGAGCAGAATTTAGATGATTTTGTTAAAGATAGTCAGGAAAATTCTATCATAGTGGTTAGGTATGTGAATAATCACTCAAAAAGTAATTCTGCAATTTCAAACAAAGCGAGGTATTATTTACAGAAAAATATTCCTTTCGACAATTCATTCGATATTAAAGATAGTTCCAGCATATATTGCTCAGAACTAATATGGTTAGTGATTAAAAACGAATTTAACGACGATATTTTCGATTTAAAAACCACTGATCCAAAAGAATTACAAAAATTCAAATTCTTTACTGATTCTCCCCGATTTCGTCAAATCATTAATCATCCTAATAGAAAAAAATAATTTTATATTTTTAGGTCAATATTTCTTTTACTTTTGTATGGTTTAAATTTCAATTAAAAGTGATTAAAGAAAAGAAAAAAAATATTGCCAGCACAGATGAAGAGTCTGATTTATACAAAGATCTAATTCTTCACAATGATGATTTTCATTCATTCGATTTCGTAATCGACG
>JBAWXL010000223.1:0-7875 GCA_037144095.1 Bacteroidota bacterium | reverse complement strand
CACCAAATGGGCCGTTTCAACTCGCTTATGTGTTTCGACATAGCCTATAATAATGTCGTTTCCTTTCAGCTTTTCGGCATGAGCCACCTGAAGCATGGTATAGGTTTTGCCCACACCGGCGCACATTCCGAAGAATATTTTCAGCTTGCCACGCTTGCTTTTTTCTTCTTCTTTAATCAAAGAAGCCAGCAATTCATCCGGGTCAGGTCTATGGTCTTCGAGGCTGTTCATCTTATTTTATCAATATCCAAATTTAATAATAAAACATTAATTCGGGGTTCACCAAGACAAAAAAACTGTGGTTTTTCAGTCAAGTCTTTGATGCATTGCATGAGCTTCTGTTTTTGAACTGAATGAAAATTACGGGCTTTAGCAATTCTATTCACTTGCAGTAAGGCGGCTTGAGGCGAGATGTGAGGATCGAGTCCGCTGGCAGAGGCAAACAACATTTCAGAAGGAATTGCTGTTTGCGAATCCAATTGATTAACCATAAGAAATTGCTTGGCTAATGAGTCAACGGTGTGTTTCAACTTAGCATTTGTTAGACCAAAATTGGAACCTCCGGATGGTAATGGATTGTAAGAAATTGCAGAAGGTCGAGGACTGAAATAGATAGTGCTATCGAAAAGTTGCCCTATAAGTTCACTTCCTATCGTTTTATTGTCTTTGATGATTAAGCTGCCATTTGCTTTATCAGGGAAGGTAATTTGGGCAATACCTGTGATGAGGAGAGGATAAACAATTCCGGTTAAAACACTAAAGAACAGGAATATTTTTAAGGCAATGATGGTAGTTTTCATATTATGATTGCTTAGAGGTTAATAAGAATGTCGATGATTTTAATGCCAATGAAGGGTGCTATGATTCCCCCTAAACCGAAGATGAAGAGGTTGCGGGTTAATGCTGCATTAGCTGAAACGGGCTTATAACGAACCCCTTTTAATGCCAATGGTACTAATAGAATAATGATAATGGCATTGAAAATGACCGCACTTAATATGGCACTTTGAGGTGAACCCAAATTCATAATATTCAACGCCGAAAGAGGACCCAAGCCACTTTTCCCAGAGTAAAGTGAAATGGCAATTGCCGGAATAATGGCAAAGTATTTTGCCACATCATTGGCGATGCTAAAGGTGGTGAGAGCCCCACGTGTCATTAATAATTGCTTACCTACTTCAACAACTTCAATTAGTTTGGTTGGATTGCTATCGAGGTCGACCATATTGCCTGCTTCGCGAGCTGCTTGAGTACCCGAATTCATGGCAATGCCTATATCAGCCTGAGCCAAAGCAGGGGCATCGTTGGTGCCATCACCAATCATACCTACTAAATGTCCGTTTGCCTGTTCTTCTCTTATTCTTCGAAGTTTATCCTCAGGGGTTGCTTCCGCCATGAAGTCATCGACTCCGGCTTCAGCAGCAATGGCGGCAGCGGTCAACGGATTATCACCCGTTATCATCACCGTTTTAATTCCCATTTTCCTTAACTCAGCAAAGCGCTGTTTGATACCGCCCTTTACAATATCTTTCAGGTGAATTACCCCCAGCACTTTATTGTTTTCTGCAACCACCAAAGGGGTAGCTCCCTGTCGAGCCAAGGCAGAAACAATATCATGCACTTTTTGCGGGAAGAACCCATTGTTATTCTGAACAAAAGAACGAATTGCTTCAGATGAACCTTTTCGGATTTGCCGGTTTATGCCAGTCTCAGTATGTAAATCAACACCACTCATTCGAGTTTGAGCAGAAAAGGGAATGAAGGTTGCATTTAATTGATGCACATCACGACCCCTGATTCCAAAATCTTCTTTTGCAAGAATCACAATAGATCTCCCCTCAGGTGTTTCATCAGATAAGGATGAAAGTTGTGCTGCATCAGCCAATTCTTCGAT
This sequence comes from Bacteroidota bacterium, assembly GCA_037144095.1. Taxonomy (GTDB): domain Bacteria; phylum Bacteroidota; class Bacteroidia; order Bacteroidales; family CAIXTV01; genus CAIXTV01. The sequence continues at coordinate 5,981 of JBAWXL010000223.1, read as the reverse complement.
GCTTACGCTGTCGGCTGGAATAAAATCTGTAGCCATTCTGTTGCCAAGTGTTATGGTCCCAGTTTTATCTAACAAAAGCACATCCACATCGCCTGCAGCTTCGATAGCTCTACCACTGGTTGCAATAACGTTGCGTTGCAACAATCTGTCCATGCCACTAATGCCAATTGCACTGAGTAAACCCCCAATTGTTGTTGGAATTAAACATACCAATAAAGCAATAAGCACAGGTAAAGTCAGGTTGTTTGAAGCTGGTAGACCTGATGTAGTGAGGCTATATCCGAAAAAGGAAGGTAGGGTCACAACAGCCAAAAGAAATATGATGGACAAACCGGAAAGTAAAATAGAAAGGGCTATTTCGTTGGGTGTTTTCTGACGTTTAGCTCCTTCAACCAAGGCAATCATGCGGTCGATAAAAGTGTTGCCCTGTTCTGAGGTAATTCGGATTAATATCATATCGCTAATTACTTTGGTGCCGCCTGTGACGGCTGAACGGTCGCCGCCACTTTCACGAATTACCGGAGCTGATTCTCCTGTAATTGCTGATTCATCAACACTGGCAATGCCTTCGATTACTTCCCCATCTGAAGGGATAACATCTCCCGATTCGCACTTTACGATATCTCCTTTCTTAAGTTCAGTTGCCAATGTGGAAACTTCTTGTTTCCCGTCCATTTTACGCGCAAGTGTTTGCGTTCGGCTTTTTCTTAAGCTTTCTGCCTGTGCTTTACCTCTTCCTTCGGCAATGGCTTCAGAGAAGTTGGCAAATAAAACCGTAAACCAAAGCCAAATAGCTATCTGGAAGTTGAATGAGGAAAAGTTCCCCTGAAACAAACCTACAATCACTATAACAGTTGTCAATACTGATCCTATCGCGACTATGAAAATAACAGGGTTTTTTATGAGTGAAGCAGGATTTAATTTAATAAAGCTGTCTTTTGCTGCTTGTAATAATATCTTTTTATTGAAAAGACTTGTTTTTTGTTTTGTGCTCATATCTTTAAATATTAAAAGCTAATTCCATTATTCATTAATAAATGCTCGATGATGGGACCAAGTGACAGGGCTGGAAAGAATGTTAATCCTCCAACAATAAGAATCACTGATATCAATAGACCTATAAATAAGCCATTGTCGGTTCGAAAGGTGCCTGCCGATGGAGGAGTGATTTTCTTTTTCGCCATATTGCCTGCAATTGCTAACACAGGAATGATTACACCAAATCGTCCTATCAACATTCCAATTCCTAAGGTTACATTATAAAATACAGTATTGGCATTGAGTCCGGCAAAGGCAGAACCATTGTTCCCGGCAGCAGAGCTATAAGCATACAATATTTCCGAAAAACCATGTGGACCAGCATTATTCAATCCTGCTAAACCTGAATTACTCACAGATGCCCAGGCTGAAAACATAAGGATGACTAAACTGGGGGCAAGCACTGCAATGATAGCCATTTGAACCTCGAAGGCTTCAATCTTTTTACCCAGATATTCAGGTGAACGCCCCACCATAAGTCCGGCAATAAAAACGGTTAGGATAATAAATATTACCATTCCATATAAACCTGCCCCAACACCTCCGAAAATAACTTCGCCAAGCATAATATTTATCATGGCAACCATTCCGGCTAAAGGTGAAAGGCTATCGTGCATGGCATTAACCGACCCATTTGATGCTGCCGAAGTGGAAGTTGACCAAAGCACGCTGTTGGTGATTCCGAAGCGGGTTTCTTTGCCTTCCATTAAATGCAGATGTCCGAAAATTGGATTTGCAGCGTATTCTGCATACAACGAAAGACACAAACCTGCCAGCAAAAGTATTAGCATGGCAGAAAATATTATCCATCCTTGCCGAATTGAGCCCACCATTTTACCATAAGTATAAGTTAGTGAAGCAGGGATGAGCAAGATTGCCAGCATTTCGAGGAGATTACTGAAGGGAGTTGGGTTTTCAAAAGGATGAGCGCTATTGGCATTAAAAAATCCTCCTCCATTTGTACCCAATTGCTTAATGGCTATTTGAGAGGCAACGGGTCCCATTGGAATTACTTGCTGAGTCCCTTGCAAGGTATGAGCAGTTTCATAGGTATTGAAGTTTTGAACCACGCCTTGTCCTACCAAAACAATTGCAAACAGAATAGATAGGGGAAGCAATACATATAAAGTAGATCTGGTTAAATCGGTCCAGAAATTGCCCAGAAAATTAGTGGTTTTTCGGGAAAGACCTCTGATAATAACTAATAATACGGCAATCCCTGTAGCCGCGCTGACAAAGTTCTGCACGGTTAAGCCAATCATTTGCACAAAATAGCTTAGGGTGGTTTCTCCTGCGTAAGCTTGCCAGTTGGTATTGGTCATAAAACTGATGGAAGTGTTGAGTGCCGAATGCCAGGAAACATTAGGGAGATTTGCAGGATTCATTGGCAGATGTGCTTGCCCCAACTGAATAATAAATACAAATAGGAAACCTATAAAATTAAAGATTAATAATCCAAAAGTATAAGATTTCCAGTTGGTTTCTTCATTGGGATTAATGCCGATGAACTTATATGTCAGCTTTTCGAGCCAACCAAAAACGGGTAACATGAAATGCTTTTCGCCCATAAATACTTTACTCATGTATTTACCCAAAATGGGGGTTAAGCCTATCAATAAGGCGAAGAATAGCAGGATTTGAATTAAGTCGGGTGTGGTCATATAAAATATAATTTTTTCAATGAGTACTATCAATTTCGGTTTCTGTTGGGGTTTCCTCATCGGCATTTTTTCCCATGCGATCCAAATATTTATCTAAGCCAATAAGTTTGCCGATTAGCCATCCAATAAAAAAGATGAGTATCAAACCGGCGAAAAACACTATTAAAAGTAAGTAAAGTTCCATGTCATATCAGAATTTTTCAGGTTTGACAAGTGAATAGAGCAAATATACAAGAATGAGAATGGCGATAATAGCTCCAATTACATATCCCATAGTTAAATCCGCTTCATTGGAGAGGGCGGTTGACAATAAAATTAAACTTTTCATATCGTTGTGTTTTTAAGACGATGCAAAATTACAACAGGATATATAAGGGTTTCGTAAACATATTTGCCTTAAGCATAAAACTTTTATAAAGAAGCGATAAAAAACTTATACTACATATAAAAGATGATTATTGAATTATTCCAATCAACCTATTTTCTTAGCTTATGAATGTTTTATATTTGTAATAAATTCATCATGGCAGGCTATGTTTTTCTCACATTTTCATTAGATTTTATTGCCTGTTAGAGGATAAATTACATTTCAAAGAATTATTTATATTTATCCTTTTTTGACACACTTTTTTGAACAGCCTAAAGGAAGAACAAAAATGAAATCATATTCTCATTTTTCGAAAACTTTTATTGCCTCAACTTTGTTCAACACTTATCAGGGTAAATCAGGATTTATGTGTATATTGGCTAATGGAATATGATTTTTTACAAAAACTCAAAGCCGGCGATAAGTCTGCGTTCAATGAACTGGTTGAGCAATTTGCAAAGAAAGTAATCGAAACTTGCTATCGGTTTTTGCTTGACCAATCAGATGCAGAAGATGTTTCGCAAGAGGTGTTTATTGAGGTTTACCAATCAATAAAATCGTTTAAGGGAGTATCAAAATTGTCTACCTGGATTTATCGCATAGCCGTGAGTAAAAGCATGGACGAACTTAAACGACGGAATCGTAAAAAGCGGATTGAGTCGATGGGGAAATTGATACATATTGACGAGATAACGCATTGGTTGAGTGGAGGCGCAATGCCGGATAAATCTTTACACGAAAAAGATAGGATGAAAGAAATCAGGCAAGCCCTGAACGCTTTGCCTGATAATCAAAGAGTGGCATATACATTGAGTAAAATTGAAGGATACAAAAATGATGAAATTGCTGAAATTATGAGAACTACTAATGTTGCTGTTGAGTCGTTAATATATCGCGCTAAAAAGAAAGTAAGTTTAGAGTTGGAATATATTTTACAACAATAATTTTGATGGAGTGCCAGAAATGAGGATAATTATCGTCTAATAAGAAATGAATGAAAGAATCAAGCTTACATAATCAGGTATTACAAAAGCTAAACGAGTTCGAATCGCTTGAACCTATTGAGGTTTCAGACGATTGGAGGCAGATAATGAAGGAAAGACTATCGGCAAAAAAGCCACATTTAAGCCAAAAGTCTTCTAAAACATTATATATTGCGCTACTGTTTATTGTGTTAATCAACATGGGTTTTATGCTCAGAACACTTCTGCACAACTCTGGTATTGCTTCGTCACACAGCAATGATTTGCAACAAATATCGAAGGAATTATTGATAAATACCGAATCAATATATAAATAAGTCATGGACATATTCGCTCAAAAAAAACTGTTAATACGCATCATCATTTTATTGATAGCCCTGAACGTGCTATCGGTGAGTGTATTTTTATGGAAAGAATGCTTCCACAAACCACCCCCCCGCGAAAACAATCAGCGAGAGGAGAACCGCGACGTTTCGGCAGTGCTGAAGAAGGAATTGAGCCTCAACGACAGTCAGGTGGAGGCGATAAAAGTGCTGCGTACCGACTTCTTTGAGAAAGAGAACGTGATATCAAGTGCAATTAAAAGCGAGCGCGATTCGATGAACCAAATCATGTATAGCCAAAGCGCCAATGAAGAACTGTTGACTTCTCTTGCACAAAAAATTGCTGATAACGGCTACCAAATGGAGCTGCTTCGTGTGGCACAGGCAAAGCAACTCAAAAGCATCTGCCAGCCCGAGCAATTAGAGAAGTTTCAAGGCTTGGTGAAGGAGATTAGAGATTATTTCAGACCGGAAAAAAACAACAACAAACATTAAATATGAGATTAATTAAACACATTAAATTTAAAAACGCCCTCGCTTTATTAGGCGGGATTTTATTGATAAACGTAAACGTGATGGGGCAAACCTTCACAGAGATATTGGCACGACCGACCAACACCACCATTACAATGAGTATTTTGTTCGATCAGAAAGCCGATGTGTATTGGGAGTACGGAACTACATCGGGAACCTATACTAACACCACTCCCACCTACGTGGCGGTGCCCGATTCGGCATTTATAATCGATTTTATCAACCTACAGCCCAACACCAAATACTATTACCGAACCCGCAGCCGCGTGAACGGGACTACTACAGCTTATCAAACCGGAACCGAACGCAGTTTTCATACCGCACGACCTGCCGGCAACACATTTTCATTCGCCATCGAAGCCGATCCACACATGGATACCAATAGTAACCCAACGGCTTACACCTTAACCTTGCAGAACATATTGGCTCAATCACCCGACTTCCTGATTGACTTAGGCGATATCTTTATGTCGGAAAAACTGCCGGTCATCAATCCCACTGAAATCAGGAGCCGGCACTTGTTGTATCGTCCTTACTTCGGTGCCACCTGTCATTCGGTGCCGCTTTTCCTCGTGATAGGCAACCACGAAGGGGAATTAGGCTGGATGAACAACGGAACCGACACCTGCCTGCCGGTTAGAGCCTCGAACATCCGCAGACAGTACTATCCCAACCCATTGCCAAACACATTTTATTCGGGTGACTCCGTTGAAGAGCCTCATGTAGGCCTCAGGGGGAATTATTACTCCTATGAATGGGGCAATTGTTTGATAGTGGTGCTCGATCCGTATTGGTACACCCTCACCAAGCCCGGATGGGGATGGACACTGGGCGCTACGCAGTATAATTGGTTCAAGAATGTGCTGAACAATAGCCATGCGAAGTTCAAGTTTGTCTTTTGTCATCAATTAGTAGGGGGCAATGGCAGTGATGGACGCGGAGGGATAGAGTTTGCCGATTTTTGGGAGATGGGGGGAGAAAATGCCGACTCCACCTTCGGGTTCAACACCAATCGTCCGGGATGGGACAGTCCAATTCATCAGCTTATGCTCGATAATCAGGTGAACGTTTTCTT
>JBAWXL010000222.1:0-7920 GCA_037144095.1 Bacteroidota bacterium | reverse complement strand
GATTCAAAAATTGCCCTTGGCAGCGATCAGAAGATTACAATTGATAACGAAAAAGTGATCGATCTAACTAAAGGTAGTCAGGCGGATAATATAAAAATGAACGAGTTAGTTGTCCCTTTTGGGAAGAAATCACAACTGACTCTTGAAGATGGCACTAAAGTATGGTTAAATGCCGGAAGCCGGATGGAATTTCCAACCAAATTCAAAAATGACAAACGAGAAGTCTCTTTGCAGGGAGAGGGTTATTTCGAGGTGGCTCATAATCAGAAAGTACCATTCTTTGTAAACGCCGGTGAGATTTCAATTAAAGTCCTTGGAACCCGATTTGACGTTTCTGCATACAAATCAGATAAACTAATCGAAACAATTCTTTTGGAGGGTAGCGTAGCGATCAGGGAACTATCTGCTTTCTCGCTTTTTAAGAAAGAATCTGTTTTAAAACCTAATCAAAAGGCAAGCTATGACAGAAACGGTCATTCCATCGTGGTCAAAGACGAACCTAATGTTAATGATGCGATTGCCTGGAAGGAGGGGTGGTTTAAATTCCATCGTCAGAGTATCGATGATGTGTTTGAAAAATTGCAGAGGTATTACAATGTGCAGTTTGATTTTAACTCAGAAGTCCCAAAAGAAGACTTGATATCCGGGAAATTATATCTGAAAGATTCAATTGAACAGGTTATGTTGACAATGCAGGTTGTTGCCAAAATACAATTTCGGATAAATGGAAATAAAATCCATGTTGAGAAGAAAATGAATTAATAACAGGAAAAATAAAGGATAAAATTTATTTTTCCTTACTGATGATTGCAACCAAATTATTAACTTACTTAAAAAGAACTGCCTATGCGAAATTAGACTCCGTTTAAAATAAAAAAAGCCGGGAAGTCGGCTAACCTCCCAGCTTTAGAATTCTATTAAAACAATGTTTAATAAATAACAAACAAATGTATGAAAAAAAAACGTAATGTGATGTCCATTCTCAAAATGGGCACAAATGAAATTTTATTAAAAATGAAATTATTCACCTTGTTGATGTTTGCTGCGTTTGTGTCTGCTTCGGCGAGTAGCTATTCACAAGCCACGAAATTCAATCTAAACCTCAAAGCTGTTACTATAGGAGATGTTTTCCAGAAGATCGAGGAGAAGAGCGAATTCGTGATTATTTATAACGAAAAAACGATTGATGTTAATCGGAAAGTCGATGTAGAAGTAAATGATAAGACAGTCGAAAAAATTCTGGATCAGATATTTAACGGGGATAAGGATGCCTACCGGATATTGGATCGCCAGATCGCTATTTATCCGAATGAAATCAAAGAATCATCTTCAAGTATCAATATTGAATCTAAAACAGGACCACAGAATAAAGTAATTTCTGGTACTATCAAGGATATTAAAGGACTCCTTATGCCAGGTGTAAATGTTGTGCTAAAAGGAACAACGACAGGAATTACAACTGATAACAATGGAAATTTTATGTTATCAGTACCTTTTGATGCCAAAATGATTGTGATATCGTTCATTGGTATGAAAACGCAGGAATTAGCAATTGGGGCAAATACAAACTTTAATATTATACTTATTGAGCAAACGACAAATTTAGTTGAAGTTATTGCAACGGGTTATTCGAAGCAATCCAAAAGGGACGTAACAGGAGCAATATCTACAATTTCAGCCGAGGTGATATCCCAGACTCCCGTTACGGATATAGGCTCTATACTGCAAGGTCGCATTGCGGGTGTTAGTGTCGATGAGCAAGGTGGACCGGGCAATATTTCCAATGTACGTATCAGGGGATTCGGAACTAATGGGAATAATGATGTTTTATATGTTATTGATGGAGTCCAGATAAGAGGAGGAAGCAATTTATTCAATACAAATGATATTGAAACAATGACTATTCTTAAAGATCCGTCGATCACCTCACTTTATGGCGCAGAAGGGGGAAACGGAGTAATTGTCATAACAACCAAATCAGGGAAATTGGGTACCCCAAAACTCGAATTTAATTCATATTCCAGTTTCGAAAGTACAATCAAGTATCCTAAAATGATGAGCCCTCAACAATATGCAAATTCTTACTGGGGGTATCTTAAAAATTCAGGATTACCGCAGAACGATTTATATTATGGGAATGGGAAGACCGCTGTACTCCCTGACTATATCATAGAGAAACAAGCTGGCGTTCCTTCGGTTTTGGCTTCAGGAAATCCAGCGTCAGATCCATCGCTTTACAACCTCTCTTCCTATAGAATTTTAAAGACAAATCAAACAGGAACAGATTGGATGAGAGCTATGTTAGGTACCTCATTAACCCAAAATCATCAGCTTTCCCTGAGCGGTGCAACTGAAAAAAGCAGCTACGCCCTCTCTTTAAATTATCTTGATAACAAAGGGATTCTTCTTGATACCTATTTTAAGCGATATTCATTGAGGGTAAATACTGAATTTAAACCTGCCAAATGGCTGAAAATAGGAGAAAACTTACAATTTTCTTATTCAGAGGGAAATAGTGTTAGCGGGGGCAATCATAATCCCCAGGGATTAATAGCCGATTTATATCAGCGTAGCACACTTATACCAATCAGGGATATTGCAGGTAATTATTCCGGACCCAAAGGAATTCCAGATAATCTTGCATTACATCCTGGCGGGAATAATCCGGTTTATGGACAATCCAGCTCGCTTGCAAATAACAAAGGATTTAACTCCGGTGTTATGGGTTCTGTATATGCAGATATTGAGCCTTTAAAGGGATTGGTTTTTGAAACAAAAATTGGGATACAATTCAGCCCCTACAGCTATCGTTATTTTAATGATACCATTCCCCAAAATGTTTACACAGCTCCATACAATTCATTTACCGAAGGTGGAGGATGGAGCAGCGACTGGAGATGGTTAAATAAAGTATCTTACGATTTTACTATTCATCAGATTCATAAAATTAGCGCTTTTGCAGCTTATGAAGCCAGACAATTTATCTCCCGATATAATAGTGGTGCGACACCTAATTTGCCTTACACAATTCCATCCTATCTGAACCTGAGCAATGGAGTTCCAAATCTTAATGGCGGTCCGTATAACACGGTTGGTGGAGGTAGTGATGAAGCAACAAACAATTCAATATTTGGCAGTATTAATTATTCTTTACTCGATAAATACCTTTTCAGCTATGTAATCAGGAAAGATGGCTCCTCTAAATTCGGACCTTTAAGCAAGTATGGAACTTTCCCTTCTTACAGCTTAGGCTGGCGTGTTTCCAAGGAGAAATTTATGGAAAATATTTCCTGGATAAATGATCTGAAATTTAGAGCAGCAATAGGGACAAATGGGAATGATGCTATACCTTCTGGTCTTTATCTGAATCAATACAATACAAATACTTACGTTAGCAGTTATGATTTAGGAGGTCTAAATAATTCAGCACAAACCGGAGTGGGTTTATATCAGATTGGGAATCCTTATATACACTGGGAAACCAATCAAACAACTAATTTAGGTTTTGATGCCTTGCTATTAAATAGCCAAATAAATATTGCATTTAGCTGGTTTGACCGTCAAACAAAGGGTTTACTGGGAGTCCCACCAGTCTCTGGTTTAGCAGGTGACGCATTGGCACCGTATGAAAATATTATGAAATTCTCAAATAAGGGAATCGAATTGGAACTTGGATACAAAAATAAAATAAAGGAATTAGGATACGATCTTAACTTTAACATTTCCACCTATAAGAATAATGTTGACTATATTGATAATGATCCAAATGCCCATCTCGATGGAGATTCTTATGCTCCAACTCATTTTTCACTTACACGTAGTGTAGTTGGCCGACCGGTTGGAAGTTTTTTCGGTCTTGTGGAAGAAGGGATATTTAAAAGTTCAGCGGATTATACTGCCTATAATGTAACTGAGCCTGGGTTAACTGCTGCCAATGCTGCTGGTCATTTTAAATTTAAAGATATCAGTAAGGATGGGAAAATTGATGATAAGGACAGAACCTTTATAGGTAGTCCGCATCCCAAATTTTCTTATGGATTAAATATCGGTTTAAATTATAAAGGTTTTGATTTGGGGGTTTTCATTCAGGGTATAACTGGCAATAAATTATTTAATTACTGGCGGACTAATTCAGTATTTCCAGGTGCTTTGGGTGTTGGTTCAGATAACACCTGGAGTTCGACTAATACTTCGGCCACTCTTCCAATCTGGAATAATGTTGCAACCGACGATAAAAACCCATCCAGTTTTTTTGTAGAGGACGGTTCTTACCTTCGTTTGAAAAGTTTGCAATTTGGATATACCTTTAATACAATAAAAGCATTTAGCAAATTGCGTATCTATGTGCAAGGCTATAACTTGTTTACTTTCACCAAGTACAAGGGTATTGATCCTGAAATAAGCAATGGAAGTGCGATAAACAATGGTATTGATTATGGAGGAAATTACCCGATTGCCCGTAAAATATTAATTGGCATAAACCTGGGATTTTAAAACACACACTCTTAAATTGTTAAAATTACGTGTATATGAAACTAATATATTTTCAAACCAAACAATTTTACTTATCCGGTAAATATTTAGCTCTGTTTAGTTTATTAACGGGCTTGCTCATTTTCTCTTGTAATAATAATTTTTTGAATGTTGCACCTCCAAATGTAATTACTGTTGATGCTCTTGCCAATAAAGTAGGTGTTCAACAATTATTAGTAGGCGCCTATCATGATCTTACCGGATTAACAGTACATTCCGGATGGTGGAGTACCGCTGGTACTAACTGGATATATGGAGATATCACATCGGGTGATGCCTACAGAGGAGGTTCTAATGATGGTGCCGATGGCGTAATAATAGAACACTTTCAGACACAATCATCTACAGGTTATATTGCTGATAAGTGGCGTTCCGATTATGATGGTGTTTCCCGCAGTAACGCTGTTATTCTGGCAGCTAATGCGGCCCAAAATATGACGGCATCCGAAAAAACAGAAGCAGTTGCCGAAGCTAGATTTTTGAGAGGTCATTTTCATTTCGATGCAAAAAAAATCTTTAAAAATGTTCCTTTTATTGACGAAACTGTGACCGATTTTAAAGTGTCCAATACAAGTGATATTTGGCCTAACATTGAAGCCGACTTCCGATTTGCCTTTAAGAATCTTCCAGCTAAACAACCCTTAAAGGGGCAAGCCAATAAATGGGCGGCCGCATGTTATATTGCAAAGTGCTATATGTTTGAGAAGAAATTTATCCAGGCAAAAGCATTGTTAGATTCAATTATTCCTTCAATGTATGGCGGAAATGGATATGGAGCAAACAGTCAAGGTGCAGGTTATGCGTTGGCGGCCAATTTTGATGACAATTTCAACGCCGCTCTGGAAAATAATGCAGAACAGGTTTTTCAGATTCAATTCTCAGTAAATGATGGCTCAAATGGCGGAAATGAAAATATTGGCGAGTCTGCGAATACCCCGGCTTTTTACCCAATCTCAAGTTTTTATACAACATGGAAACAGCCTTCATTTAATTTGGTGAATGCATTTCAAACGGATATTAAAGGTTTACCGTTATTGGATGGAGCTGGTAATGATCTTTCGAATGTTACAAATATGAAAAATGATATGGATGTTAGTGCCAGTGATTTTACTTATAATACTTACCAGGGAAATATTGATCCACGGTTGGATTGGACGGTAGGTAGAAGGGGAGTTCCATATTTAGACTGGGCATCTCCCAGTTATTGGGGCGCAAATGCCACTAGTTATTCATCATACCCTACTTCTGATCCAAGTTATGGCTGGATAAATAACAGATTGTTTGGAGGACCTTATTCTCCAGTCAAAAACAATTATAGGGCAAGCCAGGTAGGCATTTTTAGTGATAATTATGCCCAAGGATATTTGTTGGGCAGCGCTGTCAATTATAGTATCATAAGGTTTGCAGATGTATTGCTTTGGGCCGCTGAGTGCGAAGTGGAGATTGGTGATTTAAATAAAGCAAGAACCTTTGTGAACTTTGTAAGGAATAGAGCACTTAAGGGTCGGCAAGTTGAGGTATCCTATGATTATATTGGCAATTATTACCCATCTGCCAACTATTACATCGATCTCTATAATGATTCCTGGTCTAGTCAATCCTATGCCCGAAGTGCAGTAAGACTTGAAAGAAGATTGGAATTAGCACTGGAAGGACATCGTTTCTTTGATTTGGTGCGGTGGGATATTGCGGGAACTTACCTCAATAATTACTTAACTGCAGAACAGCCTAGATTGCCTGCCAACCTAACTGGTGTTAATTTCACATCGAATAAGAATGAATATTTCCCAATTCCTCAATTGGAAATTGATTTAAACCCAAATTTAAAGCAAAATCCAGGATATTAATTTAAACTAATAAACCTATGAACTAGGGATTAAATCCCGGTTCATAGGTTTATAATCAAGGGAATGCTGACAGATTTATTACCGATTTATTCTATTAATATGTTTTCGACACCATTAAGATTGAGCACCTTAGAAGCATTACTTTTATTCGTTTTGATTTTTTATTCATCGATTTTATTGCAGGCAAATATTTTTTCGGGCCCCAAGGCACATTATGTATCAACCAGAGGTAACGATATGAATGAAGGCACCAAAGCCGAGCCTTGGAGAACAATTGAAAAAGTCAATTCATACCGCATAAAACCTGGAGATTCAATTTTATTTGAAGGTGGTAAGACTTTCTATGGATCAATAAAAATCGATTCGACTCAATTTGGAACAGCTAAAGATCCAATACTGATTTCTTCTTATAAAAGTGGCTGGGCTACAATTCAAGCAGGTCAAGGTAACGCGCTGGACTTATCCAATACAAGTCATATTCTTGTTAAAAGACTAGTTCTTCATGGGGATGGGAGAAAAAATGGGAATCATGAATGTGGATTAATCGTAAACAATTGCATATACACTCATCTGGATAGTATCGACATATCTGGATTTCAGAAGGCTGGGCTATTCGTTTATGAATCACAATATATGGAGATTACAAATATCTTCTCACACGACAATGGGGCTGCCGGTATTTCGGTTGAAGCCCCCTTTAACACACGCAAATCCCAGCAAATCCACTTTGCTTATTGCAGATCAGAAAATAACCCTGGCGATCCGACTAATCTAGTCAATCACAGTGGTAATGGAATTGTAGTGGGTCATTGTTCAAAAGTATTAATCGAATATTGCACTGCAACCAACAATGGATGGGATATGCCACGGAAGGGTAATGGGCCTGTCGGAATATGGTGCTATGAGGCGGACAGCGTTATTATACAACATTGTATATCATATCGAAATAAAACATCTGTTGGTAGCGATGATGGTGGCGGATTTGATCTCGATGGCGGCGTAACCCATTCAATAATCCAATACTGTCTCTCCTATGAAAATCAGGGAAGTGCTTTTGGAATTTTCCAGTACGATGGAGCCAGTCCCTGGAGTGATAATACAATCCGCTACAACATTAGTGAGAATGATGGAGCCATTTCTGCAGCCCATTCTGCAATTTATATCTGGAATAATTCCAAAGACAGCGCTCAATTTGCAAACTGTCTTTTCTATAATAATATTATTTACAACGCCAGAGGGGTGGCAATACACTATTCCAACGAAAGTGATCGTAAAAGCTTTAAATTCTATAATAATATTTTTGTAGCCCAGGATAGCTTAATCACTGGTAAAATGGGAAACGACCGCTTTGGGGGAAATGATTGGTGGAGTATTTCCACACAATTCAACATGGATGGGAACAAGGATTTTGCAAATTGGGTTTTAAAAGGTAGAAAAGAACTAATTAATGGTGAAATTACCGGCTATAATATTGATCCTCAATTTTCTGACCTTGCGCATTCAATGGTTGTTGATCCTCAGAAATTGAAACAATTTATTA
>JBAWXL010000221.1:0-7976 GCA_037144095.1 Bacteroidota bacterium | reverse complement strand
TCGCCTTCATTTTTCTCAAGCAAAGTTCCACATTCTGGACAAAGTTCGGGAAAGATAACAGGCTTTGCAGTTAAATTTCTTTCACTCATTTCAACACCGGTAATTTTAGGGATTATCTCCCCTCCTTTTTCCACATATACAGTGTCTCCTTCATATAATCCAAGCTTTTCAATTTGGTCGGCATTATGCAATGTGGCTCTTTTCACAACCGTTCCGGCTAACTGAACCGGGGCTAAATTAGCCACAGGAGTTAATGCCCCTGTACGCCCCACCTGAAAATCGACACTAATGAGTTTTGTGGCTACATTTTCCGCTTTAAATTTAAATGCAATTGCCCAACGGGGTTGCTTGGCAGTATATCCCAATTGTTGCTGAAATTGAATATTATCAACTTTAATTACTACCCCATCAATATCAAAAGATAAAGATAAACGTTCATTATAAATGTTTGCTATATAAGAAAGCACCTGTTCAATCGTCTGGCATTTCACCATAAACTCAGAAACTTTAAAACCCCATTTTTTAGCTAAACGAAGATTCTCGTAATGAGAATTCATGAGAATATTATCACCAGGAATATAATAGCAATAACAATCCAACTTCCTTTTTGCAACTTCAGCCGAATCCTGCAATTTTAAAGAACCCGAAGCCGCATTACGTGGATTAGCAAATACAGAATCACCTATGTCTGCTCTTTCCGTATTTAATCTTTCAAACGAAGCCCGAGGCAAAACAATTTCGCCTCTGATTTCAAATTCATCGGGATAATCATTTCCCGTGAGTTTTAAAGGAACACTTTTTATTGTCTTTACATTCGCTGTTACTACATCTCCCTTTTCTCCATCACCGCGGGTGACAGCTTTTTCTAATATTCCATTAATATAAGTCAACCCAATAGCAACTCCATCATATTTAAGTTCGCACACATATTCAAAATCATCGTTGATTGCTTTCCTTACTCTTAAATCAAAATCTCTTAATTCCTCTTCGCTATAGGTATTTCCCAAAGACAACATTGGATATTTATGTGCAGATTGGGTAAATTCTTTTGTAATATCCCCTCCTACTCGTTGTGAAGGGGAAGTGGGTTGTAAAAGCACAGGAAATTGTTTTTCCAACGAAATCAATTCTTGCAACAACATATCAAAATCAAAATCACTTATTGTTGGAGTAGAAAGAATATAATAGCGACGATTATGTTCTTCAATCTGCAGGCTAAGTTCTTCGATACGTTTTCTAGCTTGATCAATATTCATTTACGAGAATTTTTTATAAGTAAATACAAAATTACATTTAAATATTTAACGAAGAGAAACAGCCACATCATGATTTCGGAAAACATAAATGACTTGATTGCGATTCACAGGATTGAGCTTAAATAATAAATGATCAATAAACCCGGGTTTGAATGTTGCTTCATAAGTTAAATGAGGCATAATCGTTTTCATATTCCCAAGTCGATGGGCTAAGTTGGCTTCTTCATAAAACAAAACAAAAGCAGGCTGTTTGTCTGCAGGGAAAGGATTTTTGTTTAACCCCGAATTTACTTTTGCATTAATAGTATAAACATCCGGCCATTCGCCGCAATAATATAAAGGAGGATAAATTGTACTGCTATTATTTGAATCTTCAATTAGTATTTGTCTGAAATTATTATATTTATAAAGATAAAGCATGGATTCAACTCTCGATTTCTTTGAATAATGTACAGAAACAAACCCTAGTAATATGATATTTATTACCCAGAAGAACCGCCAACTTACTTTAATAAACCTTGCCAAAGCTTTCTTTTCAGATAAATACTGCATTCCTATTATTCCTCCAATAATTATAAAAGGTAAAATAGGGAAAATAAATCGTTCCTGTTTGTTTGGGAAATACGAATGGAAAAGAATAAAAACAAAAGATGGAAGAAAAATCAATAAATGCTTTCTAAAGTTTTTTAAATATCCCCAAAAAACAAATAGGCTGATAGGCGGAATAATCATCCCTAATATGACAAGCATATAGGTATACCAAGGACTTACAAAATATTCATATTTATTAGCAAAGTTATATCGAACATATTCGGTTAACTCAACGAATGGTTTTCCCCATAAATAATAATCTACCGGAGCCTGAATCAAAACAAAAACTGTTATTACGCCAAATCCAAAACATAATGTTTGCAACCATTTACTTTGAATTAGCAACACAAGACCCATCCCCCCAACAAAAAACAAAGATTGAAATCTAACTGAAATTGCCATTCCGCTTATCATTCCTGCAAAAAAGACATATAATGCAATTCGTTTTCTTGTTTCAACATTCAGAAGCATCCAGGTTCCTGCCATTAAAAAGGGAATGCAGACAACTTCTACCAAATTTCGAACACTCAGCCATGGCTGAAACCAAAGTGCTGCAATTAAAAGAGCCACTAAGCGAGCATTTTTCTTATCTGAAAGTTTATGCGTAATTTTAAAAGAAAAATAAACAGTAAGCAATGAAAACAAAGCATGCAATAACCTAACAATAATCATTCGAACATCGGGATGTGTAATTCCAATGAGTTTCATAACATAAAACATCACATAATGAATCCCCACATAAAAGAAACTATGACCTGATGGACCTGTGTTTCCAGGGCTCCAAGGCAACCAATTGTTATAATCATACCCATCAACCCATGATTGAGCTGCTTCGATAACAATGAAATGATCATCATGCATTCCAAAACCTTTCGAGAAAATCGCTGCAATTAACCTGAGAAAAAGTGCAATAATTAAAATAAATGGTAAGGGTTTTCCATCCCAATACAATTTCAACTTATTCATTGGCTTTTATATTTTCCTGAAAGTTGCATTTACTTATTGGATTTAGGCATTTGCTTTTAATCATCATACAAAGTCTTTTTATGAACAAATTATATCCTCGAGCTTAGCATTTATGCTGTCCCAATTATAATTGCACTTTACAAACTCATGTCCCTCACTTGCAATGGTATTAGCTTTTTCTCTGTTCAGTAATAAATCAATTATACAGTTCGCAAACTCTTGAGCGGTATTGGCAATTAATATTTGTTTGCCATCTTTAGCTCCAAGTGCATTATTTGCCAAAGAGGTCGTTACACAAGGCAAATTCATTGCCATAGCTTCTAAGAGCTTGTTTTGCAAACCACTTCCATTTAGCATAGGTGCTACAAAAACAGAGGATGTTGAATAAGAATCTTTAATGTCATCTACCCATCCACTTACAGTGACATTTTCATTTTGAAGTTGAACCACCTGAAATGCAGGCTGAGTTCCTGATATAAGTAAATTCGCATTAGGAATTCTTTCCATTACTTTAGGAAATATTTCCTTTGCTAAAAAGCAAGAAGCATCAATGTTGGGAGGATAGCCCATATTCCCGGTAAATAATATTGAATGTTTTTTCACTGAGGGCTTCGCTGAAAAATAATCAATATCCACACCATTAGGTACCACAAAAATATCTTTATTTTGAGGGTGAAAAATAAAGTCGCGATCAGTTTCAGAAATAATGATTTTATTGGCAAATCTATCAAATACAATCCTTTCATATTTCAATAATCGCTTATGTTCAATATTCAAAATACATTTTAGAAAGAAATTTGAATTATCTATTCTCCTTTCAGCCCCTTTGGAAAGGGCATCCTGATAATCCAAAGTGGTATTAGTTGTAATCTCTTTACAATATTCAGTTGTACGAATCATTTGACAATACAATCTATCAGGGTTTTCTTTTTCGAAAAGTTTTAGAAATCTCTTTTTTGCTTTACTGCTATAGAAGTAACCGGTTTGCAGGGGCAAACCTTTAAAAAAAGCTCTAAGAACATTAAAGATGATAGAAATCCAAGTTAAGTTTACAATTTCAATCTTTTTGCAAAATTGCTTCAAGACTTCAATATTTTCCTTAGGCACTTTTCGCTCGTCGTTTAAACAAAACAGAATAATATCATGCTGTTTGGAAAGATATTTGATTTGATAAAATGCACGCAGCTTGTCTCCTTTGTCTAAAGGATAGGGCACTCTCGATAAAATGATCAAAATTTTCAAAACTATATAGTATTCTTGGGTAGCAAAAGTAAATCAAATAAATCTTTTAAATTATAAAATCACAAAAAAACTCTTTAAAAAATCAATTTATTAAGTTCAAATAAAAATTCACAAGCTTATTTATAGCATTCGAATTATTGTAGTTTTCTATAATAAGCTGATGAGCATTCTCTCCCAAATCATTACAATACTGAGATGAGTTGAAACAAAGTCTGATTTTTTCTAAAAACTCATTAGCGTTTTCAGCTATTAAAATATTTTTTTCATCAGTAAATTGAATACCTGAAGCACCAATAGATGTTGAAATAATCGCTTTTTTCTCCCACATTCCTTCAATAATTTTCACCCGAATTCCACTTCCTGAAAATATAGGAACAATCATGATGGCTTTATCCTGGATGAAGGCTTTTGCATCATCCACTTCGCCTAAAACATGCAGGCCTTCTATTTTTAGCTCCATTAATTCTTCAGGCATATATCTTCCGGCTAAATAAAGACTTGCTTTAGGGAATTCCTCATGTAGTCGCTGCCAAACATTATCTAAAAACCAACGAATACCTGATTCGTTAGGCATCCAATTCATAGAACCAATATGACACAAACTCAATGGGATGATTGAATTATTTGCAGCAGGTTCTACTTTTGTATCAATAGCAAAAGGAATATACGTAATAGGAACCCTGCATCCTTCTGTGACCATATAGGCTGCGTCTTCAGCCGAAATGGCAGCAACTCCATCGGCTCTGTTCAAAATAAATGCTTCAAAACGACGCAAACGTGCAGCGAGTAGACGAATATATTTCCGTTTAAGTGGTTTGGATGTTTCATCAGCTATTCGTTGCCAAATAAGGTGTTCGATATTGTGGGCGCGTAAAATTATTTTAGCTTTAGAATGCTTTCGGATGGTTCCAATATAACTCCCCATATAAACGGTTTCGAGTTGAACAATATCGAACTGCTCGGCAGTTAGCACCCGTGTGATTGCTTTTTTGAATTTCTTAGCTATAAAACGCTGTGCATGATATGATTTTCGCGAAAATAAATTTACCAAAGCCGCATAGGGATGCACCTTAAGACTTATATATACCAATTCGAGACCGGTTTTCTCAATATATGATTTAGGTATATCATTTTCGGAGATTTTAAATTTATTTGAGCTTACGGCAATCACTTTCACTTGATGCCCCGCATCTATCAAACCATTGATCAACGCATTCATTGCAATTGATCCTCCTTCGATTGGTGGATATGGAGATTTGTTGCATAAAAAAAGAATTTTCATTAGTTAAGTCTTTTAAATTTCAGAAAAGAACTTACTCGGTGTAAGTTTTTCGCCCAACTTGCATAGTCGAACAATGGAGAATCGGTAGTTGCTTTCAGGGTTAGGAAAAGCCCGACAGGCATTAATATGAGCGAGGCTAACCACATCCCTTTGAAGGGGTCGATGGTGCCATCGCGTGCAATTTTTTCGCCGGTGATGGAGATCACATAATAAATCACAAAAAAACATACAGAAATTACCACAGGCCATCCAAATCCACCCTTCTTTACAATAGCTCCGAGGGGTGCTCCTATGAAAAACAATATGACACATGCCATCGAAAGCGTGAATTTTCGATGCCAGGCAATTTTATGTTTGTTTATTTTTTTATCATACAATTCTCGATCGGCACGCTGAAAATCAAGATTTTCTTTCAGGTTACGGGCAAATTGTAAGGCCTGAGAAATAATGTTTGTTTTCTTTTCATTATCAAAATTTTTCAAGATATCTGGTTTCAAAATTTTCAGACTATCTTTATTGATTCTGGCATTGGTATCTATCATGGAGAAAAAATAGTAGTTAGCAAGCAAACCTTTTGCAAAAGTATTTTTTCTTGCATCCTTAATGGTTTCCATCGAATCAATTTTCACGGCTAATTGAAAAATATTCAACATGTCTTCTTTATCCTTAAACAATGCTTCGTTGGTGCGCGGAAGCGAAAATGCTGACAAATCGAACCGGATGGATTCTTCATTAAAATGCGTCCTTTGAAAGGGTCGGCTGAGCATCGACTCGGCACTATGAATTTTTTCGAAGTAATTATAACCGTTTTGCAATTGAATTAAAAGGTATCTTTTGTCGGGAGTTTGTGTAATTTTCCCTTTTTCGGCAATCGTGAGTGAGGTATTTCCATTGCCCTCAGTGTGATCATAAATCATCATATTGTAGACAGTTTCGCCATCCAAATCTTTTTTCCCAATTTTAATAATATAGCCATCGATGCTATTGTTAAAAATGCCTTCCTGAATATTAAAAGCGGGCTTTTGTTCGCGCACATCATAGAGCAGCGTCACCATTTTAAGATTGGCAACCGGGAGCACATAATTAGAAAAAACAAATCCTATTATACTAATAATGACAGATAGAACAATAAGTGGGCGCATGATAACCTTGAGTGGAATTCCGGCTGCTTTCATGGCAACCAGCTCGTTATGCTCACCCAAATTGCCAAACGACATGATAGAGGACAATAAAATTGCCAGCGGCAATGCCATAGGGACAAAAGTGGACGATGCATAAAACATCAATTGCATGATGACAGACGTTTCTAATCCCTTACCTACCAAATCATCAATATATTTCCACACAAATTGCATCAATAGCACGAATAATGCAATAAAAAACGTCATAAAAAAGGGTCCCAAATATGACTTAATTACGAGAATATATATCTTCTTCAATTACTTATATTAGTGGGCACAAAGATACATTTTTCTGCTATTCATTAAAGAGATAATCGGCAAAATATTTTAATTGTTGATTTCCAAACCCTTTAGCATTTACATTATAGTTGAAATTTTATAATTCAGAACGGCTTGATGCTATTTTTTATTTTTGTTGCATAATGATCTTGCATTGCATAACGTACATGAGTCTTCATTGTCATCCTGCAATGCATTGCCATCATGACAGTCTTCATGGCCGCTATGTAGTCCATCATAGCCATCATGACAGTCATCATAGCCATCATGACAGTCATCATTGTCATCATGTTGTTCATCATTGCCATCATGATAGTCATCATTGTCATCATGTTGTTCATCATTGCCATCATGACAGTTATCATAGCCGCTATGATAGTTCTCAAAAGAGTAATGATAACTATCTTAATTGTGCACTTACCATTAAATTGTGTAAATTAAATCAGCTAAAATTGAATAAAAATAAACCAAATATAAAGAGGCTAGCCTTACATAATTTTACATTGATTTACTTGAACCTGAATGACTTTTCTGTTTAGTCAACAACCTGAAAATTAACACCAAATAAGCACTCTTTAAAATTGTTGAAAATTACTTATAGTTTTTATGCTGTATAAAGATAGATTGTTGTATATTTGTAATGAATTTAATACAACATTATGTTACATCTAAATATTGGCGATAAAGCCCCAGAATTCAACGCCTTAGACCACAAAGGAAATCAAATATACTTATCCGGTTTTTTAGGGAAAAAGGTAGTTTTATATTTCTATCCTCGCGATAATACACCCGGTTGCACCCTCGAAGCCTGCAATTTGCGCGATAATTACTATGATTTAATGGCACAAGGCTATGTCGTACTCGGCATAAGTGCAGATAACGAAAAATCACATCAAAGTTTTGCTGAAAAGTTCGACCTTCCTTTCCCTTTATTGGTAGATACAGAGAAAAAAATCATTGCAGATTATGGAGTTTGGGGTCCGAAAAAGTTCATGGGCAAATCCTTTGATGGCGTATTGCGCACCACTTTTATAATATCCGAAAAAGGTATCATCGAAGATATTATCACAAAAGTAGACACCAAAAATCACACTTCACAAATATTGAAATAGTAAAAGAATATGGAAAAAGAAATTAAAGAAAGCAAAGAGAATTCCGAAAACAAAGAAAAAATGAAAG
>JBAWXL010000220.1:0-8021 GCA_037144095.1 Bacteroidota bacterium | reverse complement strand
AATTGTTCCGCCACATCAATTTTACCCAAAACGGTCAAGGCAACATAAGCCAAAACCGAGAGAGTAGAAGCAGTCTCTCCTAACGCTATTTTCCCTTTCTGTTTTAAAAGGCTAAATCCAGAATTATTAGGATGTGCCGCTGCTGAGCAAGCCAAATTTGCTGCATAAGCAATCCTATATTCAGCTATTTTAGCTATTAATTTTACGTTGCCGGTATAATTATCGCTTTCAGCAGTCAATCTGGCGTCAAGACCTGCATTTCTTGTTAATTCCGCTTGTTCTGTGTTTTTCATAATGATGATTTTTAGGTTAAATTAGGGTGCTGTAAAGTAACACAATTAAACTCATAAAAACAAGCAAAATCAAAAATATATTTTTCATTGCAGCTATAATATTAGTATATCAGTCAATTGTAAAAAATATTTATCTTTATTTAGAATGTTATTTTTATCTTATTATAAAACAATTACCGCATCCAAATGCAATATAATTATCAAACCCACACCTAAATTAAATTTAAACTTTGAGTTTCTTTGAGCCTTCGAGTCTTCGTGGCATTTTCCTCTCAACAACAAAATCTGTTAATCCTTTGCATTTTAATCTTTCCTAAAATTCAAAAGACCTCATATAAAGTTCGTTTTTTCAGAATTAAAGTTCATTGGTTAAACATTAAGGAGCATTTTTTGGCAATTAAGGTTCGTTTTTTGACTGTTAAGGTCTCTGAGTTGACTGTTAAGGTTCGTTTTTTGGATTTTAATGTCCATGAGTTGACAGTTAATGTCCGTTTTTTGGCTGTTAAGGTTCCTGAGTTGAACATTAAGCTCCGTTTTTTGGCTTTTAATGTCCGTTAAATTGCTTCTAAGAAATTGACATTACCCCTTAATTCACCAAATCAGTTCATTGCCAACTCCCCCTCCTTAACATTATTTAACTCAGATAACCAAATATTCCTTGAATTATGTCTAACAATACTATCAATTGTTCGTTATTGTATTACTTTTGCATCCCTTTTAAATTAAATCTATTATCAATGAAATATAAATTCTCCGGATATTTAATCATCACAGCCATACTTATTATCTTTTGTTATTCCAATGCTTTTTCACAGATTAAAATATTGTTTGATGCAACAAAAGCGGAAACTGCCGGCAATGCAGATTGGGTGATTGATGCAGATACTCATAACATCAGTTGGTCTACAGGTCCGGCGGTAGTTGGTTCAGGTAATGAAGCAAATCCTCAACGAATTCCAACTCCTGCTCAGAGTGGGATTACTACTTCTACAGCTGAATCGTATTGGGAGGGAGCCTTATCTTCCTGGGGAATCGATTTAGTGAAGAAAGGCTACACCGTTGAAACACTTCCTTATAATGTAGCAATTACTTATAATAATGCTTCCAACCCTCAAGACCTTTCAAACTATAAAGTTTTTATCATTGACGAACCCAATATTCAATTTACGGCTACTGAAAATACGGCGATTATTCAATTCGTACAAAATGGAGGCGGCTTGTTTATGGTTTGTGATCATACCGTAAGCGATAGGAACAATGATGGCTGGGATTCTCCAATGGTTTGGAACGATTTATTAACCACCAACACCGTTCAGGCAAATCCTTTCGGAATTAGTTTCGATTTAGTCAATATTTCTGAGACTTCGACTAATGTGGCTACTTTACCGACCGATACCTTATTGCATGGTCCGATGGGAAATGTAACAGAAGTGATGTGGAGCAATGGAACTACCATGACTTTGAGCACAACAGCCAATCCAACTGTGAAAGGGATTGTATATAAAACAGGTTCTTCAACCACCGGGACAACCAATGTGATGGTTGCCCGTGCTAATTATGGTGCTGGCAGAGTGGTGGCAATTGGCGACAGTTCTCCTTGCGACGATGGGAGCGGAGACCCCAATGATCAATTGTATGATGGATGGATTACCGATGCAAGTGGCAATCATGAAAAGCTGATTATAAATGCTACGATATG
The DNA here is from genome assembly GCA_037144095.1 of Bacteroidota bacterium. Taxonomy (GTDB): domain Bacteria; phylum Bacteroidota; class Bacteroidia; order Bacteroidales; family CAIXTV01; genus CAIXTV01. Next base: position 6,029 of record JBAWXL010000220.1, on the reverse strand, counting down.
GTTGGCAAGTTCACCTTCGGGTAGTACAGTGAGTGTATCAGGTGTTTCAGTAAATCCTACAACTTTAAATCTTGTGGTGGGTGGAAGTACGGCTCAGTTAACTCCAACAATACTTCCTGCAAATGCAACCAATCAGAATGTCACCTGGTCTTCTAACTTTAGTAATATTGCATCGGTTTCAACTACAGGGGTTGTCACTCCGGTTGCGGTGGGAAATTGTATCATTACGGTGACTACAGCCGATGGAAGTCATACTGCCACTTGTGCAGTAACTGTAACCACTTCGGCGGTTAGTGTGAGTAGTATAAGTGTTAATCCAACCACTTTAGCCTTGATTGTTGGAGGAGCTTCTTCTCAATTAACCAAAACTATACTTCCTTCTAATGCCACTAATCAGAATGTAACCTGGTCGTCCAACTTTAGTAATATTGCTTCAGTTTCAACCACAGGAGTTGTTTCTCCTGTTGCAGTTGGGAATTGTGTAATAACAGTGACTACTGCTGATGGAAATCATACTGCCACTTGCAATGTTACGGTTACGAGCAATGTTGGTGTTTCAGAAGTAAGTGGAAGCACAAACTTTCGGATATATCCTAACCCTGCTGCGGATATCATTCATTTAATTACTCCGGGTTTATCTTCAAATGAGATAAAATTGAAAATGTATAATCTGATTGGAGAAGAAATGGAAATGCCTTATAGCTTTGATTCGGATAGTAAGATTAGTTGCAATATCAGTAATCTTAAAAATGGACTTTACTTTATATCTATTGAAACGAATGGGAAGCAATATCTCAAAAAAGTTTCTGTTGTAAAGAGCAAATAAATACATTTTCTTTAAAAGTCTTTCCTGAAAATTAATCTGAGAATCTGTGGCTTTTTTCTTTAAGTTTATCATTTGAAATCAGAAGCTGATGACCATGGTCAGCATAATGCTAAACTTCGAAGTGTGGGGATGATCGAGATGTGACAAACGCCAAATGCCATCAACCCTAATAATTTTAAATATATTTTCTATGCCTACTCCTGCTTCGTAATAGGGTTGTTCTAAGGTGTACAATTGATTGGCAGGAAACACTGAGAAGTTCTTGTTTTCTTTACTCAAAGTTCCAATTACACCTTTGGCATACGCCACCTCACGCCATTTGAGTTTGCGCATCAAGGGGATTTTATTTAGAAACAAGCCATCGAAATGGTGAGTAAAGTAGGCGCTGAAATATCTATCGCTTACAAATTCATAATAATTCATCAGATTAAACGAATACTCATCGAAGGATAGTGATTCATTCCCTTCGTGGAGTTTTAGAAGTGAATAGGGAAGTTTTCCCCATATTTGTCCAGCTTCTATGATGTATTTCGACCAGCCAAATGTGCCTACATATATCCATTGCTTGATGCCAATTTGTAGTTTATGATAATCATAATCGCTATTGAATACTTTAGAGAATCCTTTAACATATTTTATTTCGATGACAGGGAATGGAGTCCCCAAACTGGTGCGATTGAAAGCCCCCGTGAGGAATTTTTCTTTCTTTGCAAAACGGGTATCCAGTTCAATTTCGGAAGTGGTGATGTTTTTCTTAGTATTGATACCATCGGCTTGATTAAATTCAAAGGCGGTTTTACCAAGAGGAAATATCTCACGATGGTTTATTTGCAGGGTATTCATAAAACCGATGTGCCACTCATTTTCCAATATCGATTTATATTCGCGAACCAGTGTGAGTTTGTTTGATGGATTTCTGCGTAAGAGCGATGCGGCAATGTTGTCTGTTCTGAAAGCCATTTCACTTTCTCCTAATTGTTCGGTATCGAACTTATAGTTGAGGGCAAGGGTTCGGCGAGGATTTTTATTAAATATATAGAGCAGACCGCCCCCGTATTTATAGGTCAAATCCCTTGTTCCGTAGGCTACGTAAGCACTGTATTTGATTTTCTTGCTGAAATCATTGCTGGTTCTAACACTCAGCCTGAAACGACTCCCTTCGTTGGAATTAAAACTATACATTGTTACATAATTGCCAATTTCGATGTTCCCTAAATGCAAATAACCGGTAAACAGTATTCTCAACACATTTACATAGGTATTGTAAATCGGAGTTGATTGCACTGAATCAACCATGGCATATATTCCTTTTTCGTTCTTATTGAGGGTATCATGTCGCATGGTTTTCCAATAGTCATCGGTGCGCTGCATAGCATCTTCCTCGGTGATGATTTTCGAATCGACATTATAAAACTTATCGGGCTTGGGTTGATTGAAGACAAAGTCCCTGTAAGAAGCTGTTTTTGTTCCATATAAACCCAAGGTGTTCTTGATATTCAACACCAGATTGAAATCGACTATCAACTGATCTTTCGACAACATCCATTGGCCGTAGTTGGTGAGGGTGTATTTTTGTTTCACCACAATATCGTTGATGAAATTGATATTAACATCTTTCATAATGCGCATATCGACTTCTTTTACGGCGAAGGAGGTATCGTGTATCCACATCTCTCCTGCAAAGGTCAACTCCTGTGGACGACGCGGTTTAAACATGATTTTGTAGCACCATTGATTGTCGATAAAAGTGCTGTCAGTGAGGTAATACTTATAGAATAAGGTGCCAAAGTTGGCGGCAGGACTCACGAAGTTCTTCTCAAACAACATGATGTAATTATCATAAATGTCCACCTTTTGATACATATCGCCAAGGAATTGTGATATGCTTGCATCTTTCAGACCCGAAATCTTGCTCCCTTTTATGATTTCGATGCTGGCTTTGGGCGATTTGCGATAGTAGACATCAGAAATAGCTTCTGATATCATTGCCGGCAAATAGGTCTTCCCATTAATAATGGAAGTGTCCATGTTGTTGAAGATAAACTTAAAGGGATGCAACAAACGGTTGTTTTTAAAACGCTCGGTTATATTATTGGCATCAAACTGAATCTTATTATATACCTCGTATTGGTAGGCATCTAAGCCTTTGATATCGTTCTTTTCCTTGTTTTTAATCACCTTTTTCAGAAGCACCTCGGCAGGGTTTTCTTCGTATTGTATCACTACTTCGTTGAGGGCATACATGCTGGGAACAAGCTGGATGTTGATTTCCTGATAGGTATTCCGCTTGATTTTGATTTTCTGAGGGATATAACCCACCAAGGAAGTTTCGATGGTGTCGGAAGCATTTTTGGTTTCTAAAGCAAATATTCCCTCAAAACTTGAAGTCGTACCGATGTTCTTTTCTTTAAAAAACACATTTACAAAAGGGACAGGCTCGTTGGTTTTTGCATCTATGATTTTACCATAGATACGAGTGGTTTGGGCATGTGTAGTGCCCATAGCAAGGATAGAAATGAGAATGATGAAATATAAATGGAGTTTAGACATCCAGAAAACATGATTTACTTTAATAAACAATTATATTGATAAATGTTCAATATAGGCAACGTTTTAATGTTGCATAAATTTCACAGTAAAGATATAATACACACAATTGCATGACTCCCCTTAGTTGTTTGTATTATTTATAGAAATTGTCTGTATTACAATATTCGAAATAAGTATTGTTTTAATCCTTATTGCTGCATACATGATGCCACTTTAGGGCACTCAAGAAGCTTCGTTCCGGCATCCAAGTAGCCTCATTCCGATACCCAAGAAGTCTCGTTACGATACTTAAGAAGCCTCGTTCCGGCGTCCAAGGAGTCTCGTTCCGGCATCCAGGGAGTCTCGTTACGATACTCAAGAAATCTCATTCCGATACTAAGAAGCCACATTCCGATACCCCAGAAGCCTCTTTCCGGCATCTAAAAAATAGGGTGTTTGCTCATAGGGTATTAGTATATTGCTGATAATCTGCTTGAAAGACCCAAGACCCAAGTTCCAAGACCCAAATTCCAAGGGGGAAAGGCTGAAGGCTATTAGGCTGAAGGCTGAAGGGAAAGAGCCAAGAGCCAAATTCCAAGAACCAAAGGGGGGGGATTTCTATATTCCAAGGGGTGTGGTTGAATTGGTTAAGGGATAATTTCAAATAATCTTGTTTAAAGAGGAAATTCCTAATCGGTTTAGCTTTAAAGTGGCTAATTATTTGAAATAAATTCAATATATTAATAGTTCTTTTGATTGTGGTAAATGTTTTTTAAAATTGAAAAATGAGTACATTTGTCGAGGTTTTTCAAACAAGCGGGAAAGTAATCCTGAGACCTTCTTGATGAGGGGAATTCAGTTTAATTTGCTGTTTGTTTGAAAAGATAAAGCATAATTTTAACCTATAAACAAATATAAAATTAATATGAAAAGATTCTATTTATTTATACTCATGTCTCTTTTATTTCATTTTGCGCAAGCTCAAAAGAATTTTAAATGGGAAAGAGTTGATTCGACCGGTAAAAAACTTGGAGAATTATATACCGACACAAAAAAGTTTATTGCGGATACTTGGGGAACTTCGGATAAAATTATCCAAAAGGATGATAAGGAAGCAGGTGTGATTGCAGTGAATTATTCAATTGTTCGGAAGTTGAATTATTTAACAGATGAATATGTGTATTCATACCAGTATACAGTTACGTTTAAACTGAAAGATAATCAGTTTAAATGCACGCTTGACCATGTTTTTTGTGAATTTGCCTACATCACCAATGGCAAAACTCCTATTGTGAAAATTGAGCCTTTTGATGAAGATAAATGCCCGGAAACCGGAACTGCTAAATCTCCGGGCTTACCTAAAGTTAAGGCTATTCAGATGATGAAATTTATTAAACAGGAATTGCAGGGCGTTGTTGATAGTTATGGGCAATCAATAAATAAGAAAATCGACGATAAGCCTGTGAAAAAGAAGAGATATGCGGATGAGGAGGAATAGGGTTTTAGGCTTTTAGACTTTTAGACTTTTAGACTTTTAGGCATTTAGGCTTTTAGGCGTTTAGGTTTTTAGGCAATTAGGCTTTTAGGCATTTAGGCGTTTAGCTGATTAGGCTTTTAGGAAGGGAAAGACCCAAGGTCCAAGTTCCAAGTTCCAAGGTCCAAGACCCAAATTCCAAGTTCCAAATTCCAAGACCCAAGGGGGAAAAGGCTGAAGGCTATTAGGCTGTAGGCTGAAGGGAAAGATTGGATGATGGAATAGTTAATAAAGTCGGGTGCGTCATTGCGCGAGCCCATTTTTTCGGCACAGCAAGTTTTATGGCAAAAGGTGTAACTCTGCGGTTCTCTGCGTGTTCTTTGCGGCTCTCGGCGTTAAAATTATTAAACGCAGAGAACCACAGAGATTTTCGCAGAGAGCCGCAAAGGCTGTATTTGGTACTTAAAGAGATTAGTTTCAAATTCCTTATTATCGGACACTTACAAAATGTTGTCATTAGTAAGATTGCATGACAGGAACAGTTAATAAAGTCATGTGCGTCATTGCGAGAGCCCATTTCTTCGGCACAGCAAGTTTTATGGCAAAAGGTGTAACTCTGCGGTTCTCTGCGTGTTCTTTGCGGCTCTCGGCGTTAAAATTATTAAACGCAGAGAACCACAGAGATTTTCGCAGAGAGCCGCAAAGGCTGTATTTGGTACTTAAAGAGATTAGTTTCAAATTCCTTATTATCGGACACTTACAAAATGTTGTCATTAGTAAGATTGCATGACAGGAACAGTTAATAAAGTCATGTGCGTCATTGCGAGAGCCCATTTCTTCGGCACAGCAAGTTTTATGGCAAAAGGTGTAACTCTGCGGTTCTCTGCGTGTTCTTTGCGGCTCTCGGCGTTAAAATTATTAAACGCAGAGAACCACAGAGATTTTCGCAGAGAGCCGCAAAGGCTGTTGTTGGAAGGGGACTCGCAAGATGTAAACAAAATAGGGCTATGAGGGATTAAACCGTTGGAGATAAAAAAGCCCGATTAATGGTCGGGCATTTTTGTGGGTTTATGGGATTGTTACCTTAAGTCGTGCGGAGACATCTCCTGACTTGGACAATGCGCCACCCAAATGTTGAAGTCAGGAAATTATTAAACGCAGAGAACCACAGAGATTTTCGCAGAGAGCCGCAAAGGCTGT
>JBAWXL010000219.1:0-8036 GCA_037144095.1 Bacteroidota bacterium | reverse complement strand
AAAATCAGGGGAAATTTCTTTTATATTGATGGATAGTTTGCCCATGCTTTGAACCATATCTGTACAATAATAACAATTGCTCTCTTTACAAATCTTTGCGATTTCATTTATAGGTGAAATGTTTCCGATTTCGTTATTTGCATGCATTAAAACCACTAATGAATTGCTATTTGTCTGAACCAAAGTTTGCAAATGTTCTAAATCAATATGTCCTAAGGCATCTGTTTTGCAATATTCCACTTTCACAAATCCTCTTTCCTGAAATGTTTCAAGTGTATGTATAACAATTGAATGTTCTAATTTAGAAGTAACAATGGTTTTTACTTTCAGTGAACTTACAGCACCCCATAAAATAGTAGTAATGGCTTCTACAGCCCCGGAAGTGAAATATATTTCGGAAGAGGTAGCATGAATAAGATTTGCAATGGTTTTGCGTGCATTTTCAATCACCACTTTGGCTTCTCTGCCCCACGAATGTATTGATGAAGGATTCCCAGGAATATTCTTCATCACATAAGCCATTTCATCAATGACTTCAGGTGCTAAAGGAGTGGTAGCGGCATTATCTAAATAGATTTTCATTATAAATACAGTAAACTATTTTTCCAAATCAATACTTGGACGAAGGATTTCACTGATATCAGTGATGATTTTATTTGCAAGATGATCGGCTTTTGCCATCGAATCGCTTTCGGAATAGATGCGGATGATGGCTTCAGTATTGGAACGACGAAGATGCACCCATTCGTTGTCAAATTCAATTTTTAATCCATCAATATCATTAATGGGTTGCTTTTTATACTTAGAGCGGATTTTAAGTAAAATATCATCTATATCAACTCCATCAGAAAGGTCAATTTTGTTTTTCGAAATATAATAATCGGGATATTTTTCACGCAAAGCTGAACAAATCATCCCTGAGTGTGCCATGTGAGAAAGAAATAATGCAATACCAACCAGGGAATCTCTTCCATAATGCAATTCGGGATATATCACACCGCCATTGCCTTCACCCCCAATCACTGCATGGGTTTCTTTCATCTTTTCAACCACGTTCACCTCCCCTACTGCCGATGCATTATATTGAGCACCTGCCTGCTCGGTAATCACACGCAAAGCTCTTGTAGAAGACAGATTTGAAACCGTATTTCCTTTTTGATGTTTGAGAATATAATCAGCCACTGCCACCAAAGTATATTCTTCTCCAAACATTTCGCCATCCTCGCAAACAATGGCAAGGCGATCGACATCTGGGTCAACCACAAAACCAACATGAGATCTGGACTGTACAACCACTCTGGATATTTCGCTGAGATTCTCAGGCAAAGGCTCTGGATTATGAGGGAAATGCCCATCGGGAGTGCAATAGAGTTTTTCAATGTTCTTTACTCCTAAAGCATCGAGCAGCATTGGAATGGCAATGCCTCCTGTTGAATTTACACAATCAATTGCTACTTTGAAATTGGCTTTTGTGATGGCTTTTTTATCTACCAAAGGCAGAGCAAGCACTTTTTCAATATGTTTTCTGATGGCATTATCATCTTTTGTATAAGTGCCTAATTTATCTACATCCGTGTAAAGAAAATCTTGCTCTTCTGCAATCTTCAGTACTTCATTTCCTTCTTCAGCAGAGATAAATTCGCCTTTATTATTCAACAATTTAAGTGCATTCCATTGTTTGGGATTGTGACTTGCTGTAATGATAATTCCTCCATCAGCAGCGGCTTCAATTACCGCCATTTCCACAGTTGGAGTGGTGGATAATCCGGTGTCAATTACATTTACGCCGCATCCCAACAAGGCACCCACTACTGTGTGGTTTAGCATGTCGCCCGAAATGCGGGCATCGCGACCAATGACGAAAGTGAGTTTTTCTTTTTGTAAGGAACGTTTAATATGAGTGGCAAATGCGGAAGAAAATTTCACAATATCGAGTGGACTTAAGCCATTTCCTTGCTTTCCGCCGATGGTCCCGCGTATTCCTGAAATTGATTTTATGAGTGTCATAGATGAATTTTATGATTTGAGATTTATGATTTAAGATTTGGGAGGGTTTTCATTTTTTTCCTGATCTAAAGCGCAGTATTCGGAGTTCATGCTGCTGTATTCGGGAACCAGTTGTTTTATTTTCCGAACCAATTCTACTGCTTTATCCTGATCGAGATTGGCTTCAAACTCATCGAATTGCCTGGCTACTTCTTCATAATTATATTGCTTTACTTTTGCAATCATTATCAGAGGATGATGGGTCGGTATGGTGTTTTCATTGGTATTAAGCAATTCCTCAAACAGCTTTTCGCCGGGGCGCAAACCCGTGAAAACAATTTGAATGTCTTTCCCCAGGGTCAATCCCGAAAGTTGTATCATTTTCTTAGCCAAATCGACAATACGAACTGATTTTCCCATTTCGAAAATGTAGATTTCGCCCCCATTGCCCATGGCTCCGGCTTCGAGCACCAACTGGCAGGCTTCGGAAATGGTCATGAAATAGCGGGTAATTTCGGCATGAGTAACGGTAAGTGGACCTCCGTTTTCGATTTGTTGTTTAAATAATGGAATAACCGAGCCACTAGAACCCAATACGTTGCCAAAACGGGTGGTAATAAATCGTGTGATTCCATTTTGGTTGAGCGATTGCACATAAATTTCGGCAACACGTTTGGAAGCGCCCATTACACTCGAAGGATTGACAGCTTTATCGGTAGAAATCATCACAAATTTATCTACCTTGTATTTTACAGCAAGATCGGCAAGATAGCGGGTACCCAGAATGTTGGTGCGCACTGCTTCCACCGGATTGCTTTCCATCATGGGGACATGTTTATAGGCAGCGGCATGATACACAACTGAAGGTTGGCTGCTTTCGAAAACATCTTTCATGCGCAGTTTATCGCGAATGTCGGCTAAAATAAATTCAAAATTGCATTTGGTATGCTTCTCTTTTAATTCAAGCTGAAGATGGTGCAATGGGGTTTCGGCATAATCGAGCAGGATGAGCTTTTTAATCGAAAACATTGCCAGTTGGCGAGAAATTTCGCTGCCGATGGAACCACTTGCGCCGGTCACGAGCACTACTTTTCCGTTGAGTTCGTTGCCAAGTTTTACTTTGTCGAGTTGTATTACATCGCGTTCGAGCAAATCGTCTATATTTACTTTTTTAATTTGTTTGAAGCTCAGTTCGCCATTAATCCACGAGCTTACGGGAGGAATATTGAGCACTTTTACATTGAGATTGATGCATTGTTCAATAATTTCCTGCTTCCTGAGAAGCGAAATGTTCTTAATGGCAATAATCACCAGCGAAATTTGATTGTCCTGGAGCAAATCCAATAGTTTTTCGCCCGAGTAGATGGGCACATCTTCCAACTTTTTGCCGTCTTTTTTATTGTCATCATCCACAAACGCCATTACTTTGTATTTCGAGCCAGCATCGCGGTCGATGGCGCGCTTAGTGGTGAGCCCGGCTTCACCGGCACCAAAAATAATGATGTTCGACTTGTCGCGGCTGGGGTTGCGCAGCTCGTTATACACTATTTTCACAATGTTGCGCACTGCGATGATAGAAAAAGTGGTGATGAAAAATTCCATTATGATAATGGAATAAGGAAGAATGTATGCCTGATTGATAAAATGGAAAGTAATGAGGTTGGAAATGCCAAAAATGACACTTCCGAGGGCACACACAAGGAAAATTCGCACCGCATCGCGGGTGCTGGTGTAGCGGATAATACTGGCGTAGGTCTTGAAAATAAAAAACAAGAACCCCCTAAGGCTGATAACGTATAGCACCACACGAGGCAGCGCAACTTGTTCTTTAACAGGCAATGAGAAATTGAAACGCAGCATGTAGGAAAGCAGCAGCGAAAACACTACAATGATGCATTCGAATATGAGTACCAGCCAGCCCGGTGTACTTTTGTTAGAATAAAACATGACCTGAATTTTAGGCAAAAGTAGATAAAATCAAATTAGGATGTAAGATTTAGGATGTAAGATTTACGATTTGGGGGATTTTTAAGAGATATAGAGGAGGGAATTAGAATAAAAATGAAGATTTAAGAACAAAGATTAACGATTTTTGATTTATGAATTTCTCCAAATCATAAATAGTAAAAGAAAGATTTTCGAAAAAGAAACCAAAATTCAATCGAAAAAAATGCCCGGAAATGAAATGGCAGATTTTGCGTTTCCTTAGGTAATTAAGGGCGGCACTTGAAAAAGGAGTATAGATACTTCGTAAAGTTACCTAGATACTTCATGGAGTTTAATAGATACTTCATAGAGTAATATTCATACTTTGTGAAGAAAGATTGATGCTTTATAATGTTTCATTTTTACCTAATAAAGAAATATCTATTCTTCGAGATGTTTTATTCATACTATATAAAGTTCAATTCACACTAATAAATGCTTTACTTTTTATAGTATAAAGACTTTTTCGAGAAGTATTAATCGAAATTTGCTAAATGTGAAATATTTGCTTTTTAGTATTAAATAATGACAATTATATGAAGATAAAACTTCTTAAAGTATCAATTGAATATTACCTAGCGAATAGGTTTGTTTTTCAAGAACTAATAAATAAATTTTAATTATGAATAAAACTATAATTAGTGAAGATTCAACTTATTCATCTTCTCATTAAAATAATCCATTTAAAAGTCGTGTCCGAAAAAGCTTTTATCAGAAATAATTAATAAAACATTGCCTCTGATTACTCAAATTATCAAAGTCTTTTAAAGTCAAATTTGAATTTATAGTAAATAAGAAGAAGTAAAATGTTTTGTATAAAATAGTTTTTAATTGGGGAATATTTGTATTTTTGTTTTCAATTGAAAAAACAAGTTGAGTCGATAAATATTAGTTTTAATTTGAAAACATTTTAAAATGGAAAATCTACTTTTTATTTTACTTACATTCCTTCCTACCATATTTCAATATATTGTTGGGAATAAGGCAATAAATAAATTTATAAAGCTTCCATTTTGGTTAGTTTGCTTAATCAGTATTTTTATGATAATGTTAATTGGTGCTACTTTAGACAATTTTTTCATCCTTTGGATTTTACAGAGTATTGTTTTAATACCTCTTATAATAATTCAAACTTGTGTCCTGATTATGAATAAGGATTAAACTCAAGCCGTCCATATCTTAAATCATACATCTCAAAACTTAATTACAATAATTTTCCCTCGGATTCGTTTTGAAATAGTAAATTTGCAAACCAAAACTCCATTCATTTGAAACGCATTTCATTATTCGCATCCCTCCTATTTCTCGCTGGCATTCAGTTTATGATGTTTTCTTGTAAAAAGGAAAGTGATTTTATTACCGATTCGTCGGCTAAGATTCAGTTCTCGACTTCGCAGGTGGTGTTCGACACCGTTTTCACCACGCTGGGTTCGACCACTAAACGACTGATGGTGTATAATTCCAACAGTCAGAAAATAAAGATTTCGAGCATCGCTCTGGCAAGTGGCACGGCATCGCCCTATCGCCTGAATGTGGATGGAATTGCCGGAACACAGTTTAGTGATATTGAGATTGAAGCCCACGACAGTATGTTTATTTTCGTGAAGGTTACGGTGGACCCAAATAATGTGAATTTGCCCATGTTGGTTAGCGATTCAATTATTTTCCTAACCAATGGCAACACTCAGGATGTGGATTTGCTTGCCTGGGGGCAAGATGCACATTTTATTATTGGGACGCCTCATTCGCCTAACCTTCCCAACTATCAGATTGTGGCGCACGAAGGCGAAAACATCACCTGGCACAACGATAAACCTTATGTTATTTATGGCTATGCGGTTATCGATTCGACCGCTCAATTGAATATCGACCCGGGTGTGAGGATTTATTTGCACTCCAATGCCGGAATGTGGGTTTATAAAGGTGGATGCATCAAAGTGAATGGTGCGCTCGACCAGCCTGTGACTTTTCAGGGCGACCGTCTGGAACAATACTACAAGGACGTTCCCGGGCAGTGGGACCGCATTTGGCTGAACGAAGGCACGCTGGATAATGAAATCAATTATGCAGTGATTAAAAATGCTTTTATTGGCATCCAGGCCGAAATATTGCAAACCGGCATGGGAAATAAATTGCAGCTAAACAATACGATTATTCAAAATTCCAGTGGAATTGATTTGCTGGCGCGAAATTATAAAATCACGGCCACCAACTGTCTGATGGGCAATAGCGGAAGCTACAATGTGGCACTGACCATGGGTGGAATCTACGATTTCAGGCAATGCACTTTTGGCAACTATTATTCGGGTGGCGTGCGTCAGACGCCGGCATTATACATGAATAATTATTATAAAGATAATTATGGAACGATTACGCCTTATAATTTGACGATGGCTTATTTTGGCAATTGCATAGTGTATGGAAACAATCAGGATGAACTTGGTTTCGATCAGGTGAACGGTGCTCAGATGAATTTTAAGTTTGATTATTGTGGTATAAAGACTTCTCTAAATACAAACGATGTAACTAAATATATAAGTTGCATAATAAATGCCGATCCGGCATTTATTTTGCCCGGAGAAAACAATTATCAGCTCACAATTAATTCTCCAATGCGTGATAATGGGAGTCCCGCTATTTTAGTTCCTACTGATTTGTTAGGAAAACCCCGCAATGTACCTCCTGATCGGGGATGCTATCAGTTTATTCCCGCAAAATAGCAAAAGAAAAAGCCACAAATTCAGTGAATCTGTGGCTTTTTTAAAAAACTAATTACTGAGCGAACTATCTCATTATTAATTATTCATTCTTAATTATTAATTCTTTCTCAGCACTTCCAGCATTTTCGCTCCAATTGCGGCAGGCGAATCCACCACATGCACTCCGCAAGAAGCCAATATCTCTTTTTTAGCCTGAGCCGTATCGGCATGTCCGCCAACAATGGCACCGGCATGTCCCATGGTTCTTCCCTTTGGAGCAGTGGCACCTGCAATAAAGCTAACCACAGGTTTAGTGCCATGTTCTTTAATCCAATACGCCGCATCGGTTTCCATGTTTCCGCCAATTTCGCCAATCATCACAATACCTTCAGTGTCTTTGTCGTTCATAAACATTTCAACCGCATCTTTTATGGTGGTTCCCGGAATGGGGTCGCCGCCAATTCCAATACCGGTAGATTGTCCTAAACCTGCTTTCGTAACCTGATCAACGGCTTCGTAAGCTAAAGTTCCGGAGCGCGAAACGATGCCAATAGTTCCTGGGGTGTGAATAAAACCGGGCATAATGCCAATTTTAGTATGAGGTGGGGTAATAATTCCGGGACAATTCGGCCCAATCAGTCGAGTGTTTTTGCACTTCAAATATTCTTTCACCGTAACCATATCCTGCACAGGGATTCCTTCGGTGATGCAGACCACAAGTCTGATACCTGCATCGGCAGCTTCCATAATGGCGTCGGCAGCATAAGGAGGAGCCACAAAAATAACGGAAACATCTGCTCCGGTATGCTCCACTGCATCGCGCATGGTGTTGAAAACGGGTCTTTCGAGGTGCATAGTGCCTCCTTTTCCGGGGGTCACCCCTCCTACTATTTGCGTTCCATATTCAATCATTTGCGACGAATGATATGTCCCTTCATTTCCGGTAAAACCTTGCACCAATACTTTGGCATTCTTATCAATTAATATACTCATAGTTGTTGTTTTTAGAGAGCAAACATACAATTAATTCGCGAAAGTGACCTAAATGAAGACGTTTTTTTTAGTTACGGCTATCTTATCGTCATTATAATACATTAAAAACTAGGATTCTATCATTTTTTTATATGATGTTAGTTTTTCTGTTTTACCTTTGCTGAAATTCTATTAAAGAAGTAAAGAATGTTGTTTTCAAAAGATATTATCTGTGCCATCGCCACTCCCTCGGGTAGCGGAGCCATTGCCGTAATTCGCATCTCAGGTGATGGGAGCCTCGAATTGTGTGATGGTATATTCAAACCCTTGCAGGATGCAAACACCTTATTGCAATCGAAGGGCTATACTTTGCATTATGGCACACTCTATAAT
>JBAWXL010000218.1:0-8048 GCA_037144095.1 Bacteroidota bacterium | reverse complement strand
AATAGCCCCCGTCATGAAATAGATTTTGCATAGTTACCTTGCGGGTCAAATCGGAAAAGAGTGTAATGCAATATTCAGGACATTCCTTAGAACTTGCATTTCCTAAAGGCGACATACATTGAGCATAGGAAAAGAAAGCATTGAAGCCTGTAACCCCGGTTCCTGCAGTAGTCAAGGTTGGTGATTGTGAAACACTGTTCACACGTACTTTGTTATATCTTCCATAATGATAGCCAAAACTTCTTACAATAGATTCTAACATGGCTTTGGCTTGTGCCATATCGCTATAGGAAGCAAATGTACGCTGTGAAGCAATATAACTCAGCGTTACTACCGAACCAAAACTATTAAGTGCATCCAGTTTTTTAGCGATGGCTAGCACTTTATGAAGTGACATAGCTGAAATATCAAGAGTTTTCATAAAGTAATCATAATCTAATTCCATATAGTCAAGCCCCTTGCGAACATTGGGCGACATACCAACTGAATGAAGAATAAAATCGAGTTTTGAACCAAGTATATCTATTGAATTATTAAAGAGTGCTGTTAAGTCATCAAGGTTAGTCACATCAGCAGCAATCACTTGTGCATTTCCACACATTTCAGCTAACTTATAAATATCTCCTTTGCGAACTGCAACCGGACTATTTGTCAGAACAAACTTCCCTCCTTCTGCATGTGCTTGCAAAGCAACCTGCCAAGCAATAGAGTTTTCGTCTAAGGCACCAAAAATGATTCCTTTTTTATTATTCAATAAATTATATGCCATGTTTTATATTATGATGATTTAAAATTAGAACAAATTCAAATATTCCATCAACTTGAAATTTGGAGTTTTTGTCTGTGGACTTAATCCCCGGGATTTACACGTTAATAAGTTGTTTTGCAGCTTCTATTGAAGTATCAGTTATTTTGTCACTGCTCAACATACGGGCTACTTCCTGAATGTGTTCTTCCTCGTTGAGTAGTTTTATCGATGAATTAACAACTTCGCCCCTGTTTTGTTTAAACACCAGATAATGTTGTTTCCCAATGGCAGCAATTTGGGGTAAATGCGTAATGGCAATCACCTGCATATTTAGGCTGAGTTTCTTCATAATGTTGGCAACCTTCGATGCCACTTGCCCTGAAACTCCATTATCAATTTCGTCGAAAATAATAGTGGGTAATAAGTTGCTTTTCGAAATCAAGGATTTAATAGCCAGCAACACTCTCGAAGTTTCACCACCTGACGCAACTTTAGAAATTTCCTGAGCTTCGAACCCTTTATTAGCCGAAAAATAAAACCTGATTAAATCATTTCCAGTATTATTCAAAGCATCAGTTTTGGTTATCCTAATTTGAATGATTGCATCTGCCATTGCCAGTTCTGAGAACAAACTTTTAAGTTCTTTTTCCACCTTAGGAATGGCACTACTTCTGAGTTTACTCAAACCACTGGCTAAAAGCGTTATTTTCGACAATTGGTCGTTGGTAGTTTTCTTGAGTTTCTCAACCGCTTCATTTATATCCGAAGTTTGTAACAATTTATCAGATAAATCATCCTTTATTTCAATCAACCGCTCCACAGTTTCAACATGATGCTTTTGCAACAAATGATTTAGAATGTCAATCCTTAACGAAAGTTTTTCTATCTCATCAGTATTAGCAACAATTTTATCTTGAATAGAATTTAATTCATCAGCAATATCTTTAATTTCAACATAAACCGAATCAATTCGCTCAAACAACGAAGCATCCCCCGGATAGTACGATTTATGCCTATGCAAAAGATTCTTAATAAAGTTGAATCTTTCAATAATGTTTTCATCAGCTTCAGAAAGCAAATGAGTACTTTGGGCTAAACTGCTCTTGAATTCAGAGATATTCAGCTGAAGTTGAAGTTGATTTTCTATCTCATGATATTCACCTGGTTTCAAATTGGCACTTTCCAACTCACTATATAAAAACTGATGATAATCGAAATTCGTTTTCGATTGACGTTCTTGTTCTAAAAGTACTTCTAATTGAGATGATAATTTTTTAAACAATTTAAACTCGTTTGAATAGACTTTCACTTCATCAGAAATACCTGCATAGCTATCAATCACCGAAAGTTGAAAATCGGATTGGTGAAGGGTGAGAATTTCGTTTTGTGAATGAATATTAATGAGTTGTTCACTAATTTCTTTTAAAAGATTCAAATTAACAGGGGTATCGTTTATAAATGCCCTCGATTTTCCCTGAGGATTAATCTCTCTTCTGAAAATAGAATTTTGAGCATAATCCAAATCATTTTCATTGAAAAAAGATTCAAGTTCATATTCAGAAACATCAAATGTTCCTTCAATAATACATTTCTTATTTTTATCGCGCAATGCCTGAACATCTGCCCGTTGACCCAATATCAACGACAATGCCCCCAGCAAAATAGATTTCCCTGCACCTGTTTCTCCAGAAATAACTGAAAAATCTTGTAGAAAATCTATGTCAAGTTGGTCTATCAATGCATAGTTCTCAATAGATAGATGCTTTAGCATGATTTAGTTAGCCGTAATTTTTGAGTATTTACTTAAATTACCCGGATCGATTTCTTTTAAGATGTTGTAAGCTTTGGTCTTGTCGGTTGACGAACCCATTGAGAAAATATTTACTAATTCATCGGCTTTTGAATACATAATAACCTGCATAAGTATGAGCCCTGACTTCTCATTATTGGTTTTCTTAAACAAATCCAATGCATCTAAAATAACTGAGCGGCTTACATCTACATTATCAAACATGGCATCTAATCCAAGACGATGATATTTATACATTGCAACTCTCATGTCAGAATATTCACTGTTCAGAGCATTTTCAACCAGCCAATAACGATTTTTTTGATTTTCGTAGGATTTCCAGCCCTTTTCAGTGGCATTTTGCGATAAGTTCACAATGTTCTGAGCTTTTTCAAAAAATACAGTTCCTCCTTTTGGAGAATATGTATCGAATTCAAGTCCTAAAAAGAAGTTTAAATAGTAAGCAATTAAAGAGGTAAGACTAGATGTGTAGGCATTATCATCAAAATCGAGTGCTTGATTTTCGATATAAGAAAATTGAATATCCTTGTCAATATTATTGAACAAACTTGTGTTATAGGACGAATTGAAAACAGGGCGCCTGAGTTGAAGATTCATGGTTCCTTTATATTCATCTGAAGATATTCTTTCAGAGATGGTAATCATCATGGTGCATTCAATTCTTTCTTCAACTTTAAAGGCGTAATTTGTCCATTTTCTGTTATTTACAAATTCATACAAAGCCTTCTGCATTTTCTCGTAAATGTCTTTGTCTGTCCCTTGCACCTGTGGAGAGACTACATTTATACTGCAATTGAACTCTTGCGCAGAAACAATTCTGAACAAAAGCATGAATAATATAATTGAAAATATTTTTTTATACATATTAATTCTCTATTTATTTAAGGTTGATATACTTATCAAATAAAAAGTTGATTATATCAGAAGCAACTTCGCTTTTTTGTTTTAAAGGATAAAAATACTTGTTTTCATTTCGGTCAATAATAGTAATTTTATTGGTCGAAGTTCCAAATCCTGCACCTTCATCTTTTAGTGAATTAAGAACGATGAAATCAAGGTTTTTAGTATGCAACTTTTTTATCGCATTCTTAATTTCATTATCTGTTTCGAGTGCAAATCCAACGAGTATTTGATTCTTTTTCTTTTCCCCCATTTCTTTTAGGATATCTGTGGTAGAAGTAAGTTTTAAATTCAGTGTATCCGTTTTCTTTTTTATCTTCTTATAAAAAAGATTTACAGGAGTATAATCAGCAACAGCTGCTGCCATGATGCATATATCCACTTTGTTAAATTCAGCAGAAACAGCTTCAAGCATCTCTTTCGCAGTGTTTATTTCCAGTTTTTTAATATTTGAATGAACTGGAATAGGCTTTGCTAGTGGACCACTTATTAATATGACATTTGCACCTTGATTGGCAAACTCATTTGCCAGTGAATAGCCCATAAATCCGGATGAATGGTTACTTATAAAACGAACTGGGTCGATAGGTTCTATGGTAGGTCCTGCGGTTAGCAAAACCGTATTGCCGTGAAATTTCAATGCTTCAGAAAAATGCTTCTTTATAACATCAAAAATCATTTCTGGTTCTTCCATCCTACCCTTTCCTTCATAGCCGCAAGCCAACATTCCTTCGGTTGGCTCAATAATATTGATTTTTCTTTGACGGAGAAGATTGATAGCATCCAACATAGCAGGGTTTTGATACATTTTTGTATTCATTGCAGGTGCAATAAATACAGGCTTATCGAAAGCTAAAAAGGTGGTTGATAGGGCATCATCAGCAATTGCATGAGCAAATTTTCCAATAATATTTCCAGTAGCAGGAGCCACCACTAAGACATCGCCCCAATCTGTTAGCGACACATGCTCAGTTGAATAGTCATTTTCGGAAGCAAAGACATCGCTATATACTTTTTCCTTTGAAAGGGTTTCTAAGGTAACTTTGGTTACAAATTCAAATGCGTTTTTTGTTGCAACTACTCTAACTTCAGCGCCTGCTTTTTTGAGTAGCCGAATTAAAAATAATGTTTTATAAGCAGCTATTCCGCCACTAATTCCTAATATGATTTTTTTTCCTGCCAGCATTGAAAAAAGATTTTTCGGCAGTAGTTAATTTAAAATGCGTTATCATCGCCTGCCGGATTACGAAAATATACCTGATCGTGCATAAATTCGTGTATGGCAAGCAAAGTTGGTTTTGGAAGTTGTTCGTAAAAACGTGCTATTTCAATTTGTTCTCTGTTTTCAAATATTTCTTCTAGGTTATCATTAGAAGTTTGAAATTCAGAAATTTTTTGGTGTAGCTCTTCCTTGATTGATAAAGAAATTTGATTTGCACGTTTCGATATAATTGAAACACTTTCGTATAGATTACCAACTTTTGCCGATAAATCTCCTAAGTTTCTGGTTACAGCAAGACTGCCACATTTAATCTTTTTATAGTCCATATTTAATTACTTTTTTTAAGTTTATTAATTTCTTTAATTGTATTGTTGTACACACTTTCAGCTTCTTTTTTAAATTTAGTCACGGGAAATGAAGTTGTAAAAGTGTTGTAGGCATCTAATGCCGAATTGAATCGTTCTAACTTTTTCTCATCAATGCTATTTTGAGCATAGTAGAAGTTCGATTTTATCAGAAAAAGCATTGATTCTTCTCTATAAGTGGTTTCAGGATATTCTTTTAAAAGATTATTAAAAGAAATAATGGCAGCATTGTAGCTCGAAATACGATAATATAACACAGCCAAATCGTAATATTTTTTCGCCAAACGATTTCTGAGCTCATCAATCAATTCGTTGCATTTCTGCATTTTATCGCTTTTTGGGTAAAGATTAGCAAAAAGCTGAAGTTCGTTGATGGCTTCTATCGTTGCACTCTGATCGAGCGAATAGCCCGGAGCATCATTGTATTTGCAATAGGCAGACATATAGGCGCATTCCTCTGAATATTTGCTACCCGGAAACAGTTTGCTAAAGTTCTTAAAATGAAAGCTTGCCATCATATTATCGCCTGTTCCGTAATAGGAATAAGCATAATAGTAGTACACCATTTCAGCTTTATCAGTTCCTCGGAAAAGCGTAATTAGTTCTTCAAAAAACTGAAGGGCTGAAGTATAATTCTGCTGTTTATATAATTTTACGGCAGTTTCATATTTAAGCTCCTTATCGGTTCCTTTCAGAATTTTTTTATATCTATCGCAGGAATAGCTGAAAGAAGCTATTATAATGAGAAAAATAAGAGTCTTTTTTATCATGCGGCAAAATTACAAAATTTAATGCTTTCTTTAACGAAAATTCTTTTCAGATATTTTATGTTACTTTGCAAACTGATTTTATGGGTAAGTTTAAATTAAATAAAAAATTCTTCGGAAGGCTTTTAAGGATAATTCTTTGGGTTATTTTGGGCTTTCTTCTTCTTAGTTTTTTATCGGTTCTGTTGTTTAAGTTTGTCAACCCTCCTTTCTCGCCATTGATGATTATTAGGGCAGTAGAGCAAAAATTCGACGGTAAACCCATGCAAATTCATAAGAAATGGGTTTCGATTGACAATATTTCGCCAAACCTCTTAGTGGCTGTAATTTCATCGGAAGACAATAAGTTTTTAGAGCATCATGGTTTTGATTGGGATGCTATAAAACAGGCTTATGATTCGAATAAAAAGGGAAGAAAAGTGAAAGGTGCCAGCACTATTTCGCAACAAACTGCCAAAAATGTGTTCCTTTGGCCCTCGCGTTCATACATTAGAAAGGGATTTGAAGCCTATTTCACTTTCCTGATTGAATTGATGTGGAGCAAAAAGCGAATTTTGGAGGTGTATCTGAACATCATCGAAATGGGCGACGGCGTTTATGGTGCCGAAGAAGCTTCAATGACTTATTATAAAAAGCCTGCCTCTAGACTGAGTGTGAGCGAAGCGGCTGCCATTGCGTCTATTTTGCCCAATCCGCGGCTTTTCAATCCGGTGAAGCCCTCTGCCCGCATTGCGCTGCACCAGCGTTGGATTATCAATCGCATGGCTCAAGTGGGAAGAATTAAATTCAAATAATCTGCTGTGTTGCTTATAAAAGATATTTTCAAAGAAGTGTTAGCCGAAGCGCTGCAACTGAGCCTGATGCTTTTTAAGATCATGATTCCGGTTTCGGTTTTCGTAAAAATCATACAAGCCACAGGATTGATTTATTATATAGGCCTTGGGCTTGCTCCTTTGATGCATCTGACGGGTTTGCCTGGCGAAATGGGCATAGTGTGGGCTACGGGAATGCTTTCAAATCTCTACGGTGGCATCATTGCCATGCTTTCTATTCCGCAAACTGCCACGCTCACTGTGGCTCAAATAACCACTCTCACCACCATGATGCTGGTGGCTCACACCTTTTTAATAGAATTGGTGATTGCCCGCAAATCCGGCATCAAATTAGTGGTGATGTTTCTATTGCGTTTTGGCTTTGGTTTTATTCTTGGACTTATTTTGCATTTAATCTACTCGAGCTTTCACTTGCTGCAAGACACCACCCTGTCGTTTGCCAGCAAATTTGTGGTACCACCCAACGAAACCCTTATGGAATGGGCTGTGGGGCAGTTGAAAAATTACTTTTTTGTGTTTGTGATGATACTCTCATTGGTGACGCTAATAAAAATACTCAAAAGCATAGGTTTGGTCGATCTGATGACCAAACTCTTGTCGAAACCCTTACGTCTACTGGGCATTGGCGAGCACGCCATCACCATCACCATCATTGGTCTCACATTGGGTATCTCGTATGGCGGAGCCATGATTATTAAGGAGTCGAAAAAATCGGAAATCACCAAACGCGAAATATTTCATGCCATGCTGCTGATGGGGCTTTGTCATAGTGTGTTTGAAGACACCATTTTAGTGATGTCGCTGGGCGGGCATTGGAGCGGAGTGCTGCTCATCAGGGTGATTTTCGCCTTCCTAGTCACCTGGGGTTTTGCTTATTTCACTGCAAAAATGTCGGACGCAAAATTCAATAGATATTTGATGGTGAGGGATAAATAAGCTGATGGGGTTGTTTAGCAAGAAGGTGCTAAGGATCAAATATTCCAAAGTGGAAAATATGAATATCCCTAATAATTAGAACAAATAATATTCTCACAACAAAAAAATGATTTCCTCAATTTATGCAATATAAAACCTGTCATTTCCCCAATTCGCGGGGTTATTGATGATATAATTTGAAATTTGTTGATATGATTGTTCAATTCGGATGATGTGTTCATAAAAATTGCGTTGCCACAATTTTCCCATTATTTCATCATTCGATTTAAATATTTTCAAACATTCATTTACAACCAACGATTTGTATGCCCCGACAATATTGCCAATCGTTGGGGCGATCGTAGGGGCAACCCTTGCGGTTGCCCATTTGTCCAATGATTGTCCATTATCATCATGGGCAGGGGTGAACCCTGCCCCTACGATTTGGTCGTTTGGGGCAACATGGGCGGGGGTGAACCCCGCCCCTA
>JBAWXL010000217.1:0-8084 GCA_037144095.1 Bacteroidota bacterium | reverse complement strand
ATATCGGCGAAGATATAAAAAATTCATAGCACCTCAAAAAAAGAAATAACCGTAAAAATACGTCTGAGCTTTTTTATACTTTTTTTCATTGCTAAAGGTTATACCGATAGAAAGTATGGTTGTATTGGTAAAATACACAGACTTTGCTTTCAAATACAAATTATAGGCTTCATTATATTTCTGTCTTGCTTTGCCATATTCTTTTTGATAGCTGCTAATATCAGCCATATCAAAGTTTAATCTTGCCGACAACAGATATTCATTCCTGTTCTCAATTAATTCGAGTCCCTGTACAAACAAACTTGAAGCTTTATCATACTGAAAAGCATATTTATATTTTCGACCTTTGTATAAATAGCAGTTTGCTAATCGGATAGGATCAGGATGTTTTTGAAAATAATTTATTGAAAAATCAATTACCGAATCGGTTAACAGTGGAAGTTTCAATCTATCCAACGTTTCTGTCATTAGAAGTCCGTATAGGGCTTTGTTTTCATCCGACTTGCAGGTTTTTGGAGAAAGATTTCTGAGAATATGCAGGGCTGAATCGGGTTTGCATTCAATCAGTGATTCTGCTTTTTGGAGCTCTGAGGGTGTGTTTGTACAGTTTGTAGTTATTATAGAAACGAAGAGAAAAAGAGGGAATCTGCCAGATAATTTCATCGCGTTAAAGGGTCAAATTAAAAGGCGACAAAAGTAGAAAAAAGATTTGATAGTTAAAAATCCATGTAATGATTTAGAAGTAAAAAAAAGAATGCTTGAAACCAATTCAAACATTCTTTACTGACAAAAAGTATTTTAATAACATAAACTAAGTTAGCAATTTACAGTTTATCAATCAGACTGATCTCAATTAGCTGTCATTTGATTAGCTTTATCAATAGCATCAGCTCTGCTAAATTTGCTATCAAAGATAGATGAAGAACCTGCAACCAATACATTGGCGCCAGCCTGAATCATAGCCGGAATATTCTCCCAGCTTACATTTCCATCAACTTCAATATCTGCATCAATATTATGCTTTTCGAAATAGTCTTTTAGTTGAGATATTTTGTCCATACAAAATGGTAAAAGCTTTTGACCGGCATATCCGGGCGTAACAGTCATTATCAGAACAAAATCTACTAATTTATACAGTTCTTCGAATTGAGATACACTTACGGAGCTGTCTAATGCAATTCCTGCCCGACAATTATTCTTCTTGATGGTTTCGATGGTTCGAACTGGATGCCAGGTAGTTTCGGGGTGAAAACATACCCAAGAACCCTCAAACTGACAAAAAGATTCAATATATTGATCTACATTGTCGATCATAAGGTGAATATCGAGCGGGATGGAACTGTATTTGTTCAAACTTTTACAAAAATCAATCCCTAATGTATAGTTTGGCACATAATGTCCATCCATGATGTCAATATGCAGCAATTCAATACCTTTCTGTTGGAAGACATCCAATTCCTGTTTAATATCCAGAAAGTCAGCACACATCATGGAGGGAGAAAGCTTAACGTTTCGCATGTGATTCAAATTATTGTTGTGGTTTTACAATTACCTTCATGCCTTCTCTTGACTCGTGAAATTCAAAAGCCTTTACAATATCATCGAGTGGGAAGTATTTTGAAATGTATTTTTTTGTATCAATATCTCCTTTAGCAATCAACACCATTGCTTTTTCTACATCCGGTTGGTTCGAACCATGGCTT
Source organism: Bacteroidota bacterium (assembly GCA_037144095.1). GTDB lineage: Bacteria > Bacteroidota > Bacteroidia > Bacteroidales > CAIXTV01 > CAIXTV01. Next base: position 6,381 of record JBAWXL010000217.1, on the reverse strand, counting down.
CCAAGTACCGTACATTCTTTGTAATGAATCAGGTTGGTGTCAAGTTCTAATTTAGGTTGGTTTTTCAAACCGGCAAATAGATTCACAATACCACGTTTTTTCACCATTTTAATGGCATCTTCCTGGGCTTTAACAGTACCAGCAGCGGTGATAACCACATCAACACCCTCTCCGTTTGTTTCCCGCAAAACCCGTTCTACTAAATCTTCATCTTCTGTTGAAATATAAGTAGCATCAATTCCACTCAAGAAATTCTTTGCCATTTCCAATCGTTTTCTGGAACGTTGAGCTGCAAACACTTTAGCAGCACCATAACTTTTTGTGAGTTCAACCATCATACAACCCAACGGCCCGAGTCCGATAATACAAATACTTTTGCCCACACTCATTTGAGCCATCTCAAAACCATGTATAGCACAGGCTAAAGGCTCAGTTAGTGCAGCTTCGTCGAAACTAACATGTTCAGGTATTACAACAATAGGACCGTATTTTACTGTATTTTCATCCAATTTCATTTTTTGTTGAAATGCTCCATCGAGTTGATAACCAATGGCTAAATTTTCAGGGCATAAATTACCTTGGCCTTTTAAGGTATAGGAACGGCCTGTTTCCATATCAGGAACATCGGCACCCAGTACTACTCTTTGACCTACTTTAAAATTTGTAACCTTTGCACCGGCTTCAATTATTGTTCCTGCTATTTCGTGTCCAATAACTGTGGGCGGAAAAACCCTGTCATTTCCGTAACGGAAAATACGAACATCCGAACCACAAATTGCTACCGATTCGGGTTGAATTATTATTTCACCTTCACCACAAATTGGTTCACTTACATTTTTTACGGTCAAAATATTTAAACCTTCAAGAATTGCTGCTTTCATATATTTTTTTGATTTGATATTTATAGATATTAGTAGATGTATATTGATACTTGATGATATTATTGTAAACTTGATTTTATACTCTCAATGGATGCTTTAAGCTGCTCTCCGAGTAGATAATCGGAATAATCACGTCCTGTTTTAGGTCCACCAATCTCAAGATACCCAGTGATTGGATTTACAGGCAACAGAGAACTGCTTTTTTTTATGGTTTCGGTAATCCAGTTTAAATCGACAATTCCTTTTTGTTTTTCGATTTCAGAGAAACCAAAAGTTGACTCAAAATACCTGTCTGTGTTCTTATAATGAAATTCACACATATAGGGAAGCCCTGCTTCGAAAAGCTCATAATTTGTTGAAATAACTTCTCTGTTTTTATCTGCCCAACCGTGACTAATATCACCACACAAATAAAAGGGGACAGTGTCATTCTTGTTTTGTTGATGAAAACTATTTAATTCGGTCATCCAACTGTGAATTTCGTTCAACGAAGTGGGTGGCTCGGCTTCGCACGACATTGGTTCTATGGTAAGTCCTTTGAGCCCTTTTTGTTTGGCAAAAAATGAAAGTTCTTTAATGTTATTCAGATAACATTCAACGCCCTTTTCTTTATTGGCTAATTGATCACGATAAACAGCACCCGGATTAGAACCACAATAATCAGCTCCTAACAAAGCGGCTACTTCGATAAAACGCTCGAACATTTTACGAGCGGTTTTTTCCATATATTGATCATTATAAAAAAATCCACCGAGTTCCCTATGGGCTGTAAATAAACTTTTAATTTGAATATCTTTTTTAAAAGCTTTTTCTCTGACATTTTCAAAATACTTTAAATCAAGACTATATAATTCGAAAAACGAACCTAGTTGTAAGTACTTTATATCCAAATCATTCATCAAGCCAAAAAGCCAATCGAAGCTATATCGTGTTTCGATAGGATCTGATTTTATTCCTAATTGAATCATTTTTTTAATCTATTTTAAAAATTACTTTATTGAAAAAACCTGTTTTATTGACTACCTCATTAAATATTCCTTCAGCTTCGGAAAGTAGAGGAGTATGACTGATTAATGGTTCAACAATAAGTTCTTTATCCATCATTTTAAGAACTGTTGACCAATCATCTGTGCCATGAGGTGCGATTTTGCTATTCCAAGTTCCATAAATTTTTATTTCTTTGCGTAGCAGGTCTGAAAAATCTTTTTCATCGATTTGGAAAGTACCGTGAATATTACCCATAAATACAACTTGCCCCATACGACCCACCGATTTTATGGCATTTAAAAATGTTGCAGGAAAACCGACAGCTTCAACGGCAATTTGAGCTCCTTGACCTCCAGTTAAACTCAATATCTTTTCAACCGGGTTTTGCTCCAAACTATTAATGGTTACAAATCCCATCTTTTGCGCAATATTGAGTTTAACAGGGTCAATATCAACAACAATCACAGTGGAACAACCTGATATTCGCAACCATTGAGCAGTCATGTTTCCAATAGGACCACAACCATACACCACAGCAGTTGAACCAACGGTAATATTTGCCTGACGAACCCCGTGTAATGCAACAGCTGCAGGTTCGGTCATAGCTGCATGAACAATGTTTACATGGTCGGGGACACGAAACAGATTTTCTTCCGGAACAACCACATATTCAGCAAAACCGCCATCCCTTCTTGAGCCATAATAATCATAATCAATACATTGAGCATAATCTCCTGTTTGGCAAGCTTCACACTTTTTACAAGGCAAAAGCGGAAAAATAGCTACCTTATCACCTATTTTGAATTTACTCCCTTCGAAAGTTTGTTCAACCACTCCCGAAAACTCATGTCCCATCACCAAAGGGTAATGATAGGCTTTTCCGGCAAAACCTCTTCCAATATCTGAACCGCAAATGCCACTTGCTTTTACTTTTACTAAAACCTCATTGGCTTTTTGAATAATTGGTTTTTCAATGTCAGCATATTTCAATACTTTATTCTGTTGTAATACGAGAGCTTTCATCTGTTTTATAATAAGCCCCAACCCCTGCCCCCTAACCCCCTAAAGGGGGAATAAGAGGGGGATAGAGAGAAGTTAGTTTATTGATAATCATTCACTTGTGAATCAACATTTACTTGTCGTGCTCGTTTCGTTAAATGAGTATATGATCTATTTATCTAAAATTTAATACATTTTTTTCGTAGGACTGAATTTCTGCAATAAATGCTTGTCCCACTAGTACATTATTTTGCAAACAATAATAGTCCCAAACTGCCCCCCAAGGCATTGATTTTAGTTCCTCCAGTAAAGCCAACCGTTCGGCATACTGTACATTGTCTTCGTATTGGCGCAACAGTTGGATTGGTTCCAACAAAGCCAATAATAATGCCTTTTGAGCAGCTCGCGTTCCAATAGCCCAAGCCCCAACACGATTGATACTTGCATCAAAAAAGTCCAATCCAATATTTACCCTATCCAACGCATCAGCACGTGTAATTTCTTCGAACAAGAAGCGAAGGTCATCGTTTAAAATCACTACATGATCACTATCCCAGCGCACGCCACGACTCACATGGAGCATAATTTCCGGTATGTTGAGTAACATGGATGAGATTTTGTCGGCAACCGATTCTGTTTGGTGAAAATGGCCCATGTCCAAACAAATCATGTGTTTATTTTTAATACCATAACCCATATAAAATTCATGAGAACCAACTACATAGCTTTCACTGCCAATGCCAAACAACTTAGATTCTAAAGCATCGCGCATATACTTTTTGTCGAATTTATGCGCGAATATCTTATCTAAAGAATCGGTCAATAATTCACGATGTTTTAATCTATCAACGATAATGTCTTTTGAACCATCGGGTATCCAGATATTGTGAACACAAGATTTACCCAATTCCTTCCCAAAAAACTCGCTAATCGTTCTACAACGATTGATATGTTCGATCCAAAACTCACGAATCGCTGGATCTTTATCGGAGATGGTAAAACCACTCTCCACTTTTGGGTGAGAAAACAAGGAACAGTTGAAGTCAAGGGCAATATCAAGTTTTTTTGCCCATTCCACCCATCCTTGAAAATGAGCAGGTTCAATCTGATCGCGATCGACTAGTTTTCCATCAAACTCACCGTAAATGGCATGTAAATTCAGACGGTTTTTCCCTGGTACTAATGAAAGCACTTTTTCAATATCCATTCTCAACTCACTTACATTGCGAGCCTTACCTTTAAAGTTTCCGGTAACCAGAGTACCTCCAGCACCAAGCGTTGCATTTGGCTTTTCAAAACCACCAACATCATCACCCTGCCAGCAGTGAATAGAAATGGATGCTTTTTTAAGCTTTTCAAGTACCATCTCGGTATCAACACCCATGGCTGCATATAGGTCTTGAGCAATGGCATACGATTTTTGAATTTGATTAGAGTTTGTCATAGATTTTATTTTAATGATTTTACTCTGCAAAGATGTAGGTATTTTCAGAAACAAATATGTAACTTTGTTCCCACTTTGTTGTACTATCTTACTATTAATTTTGATTTAAAAAAATGCAACACATTAGAGAAGGATATAAAGGTCAACGTCTTATTGTTATAAGTCCTGAAATCATCACAAACAGTCAAGAAAATATTCTTACAAAAAGCCTGTTTATAAAAAAGATAGGGTATAACCCCCAACTTAAATATCATTATATTAAAAAAGAACAGGGAGTTGATTATTATTTGTTATTTTATTGTACTACGGGCGAGGGCTGGTACACTATTGGTGGGAAAACGTATAAACTGACCGAGAATCAATACTTTATTTTACCGCCTAACACTCCATACAGCTATGGTGCTAAGCCTGATAATCCATGGACAACCTATTGGGTGCAGTTTTCAGGAACGTTGGCATCGGGTTTTTACGATTCATACCTTGCCACTAAAATACCACCAGAGGCTGATTCGCGATTGCAGGACAGGATTCAGATGTACGAAGAAATTTATGCCAACCTGGAATTGAGCTTTCACAGCAGTCACTATGTGTATGCCAGCATCTGCCTGTTTCACTTTTTAGGTTCTTTCCGCTATCCGGAGCAATTCACCCGGGTTAGAAAAGTGGATTTAGCAGACCATGGATTTAGTCAGAAAGTTATTTATTACCTGCGCGAAAACGTTGAAAACAATCTTTCATTGACACAAATCGCCACCCATTTCAATCTATCCGTTTCCCGTTTTTCAGCCATTTTTCAACAAAAAACAGGACAATCACCTATCAAATATTATATCTCTTTAAAAATTGAAAAGGCATGTCAATACTTAGAACTCTCAAATATGAAAATAAGCGACATCTTTCCCAAATTAGGGTTTGAAGATGGCGCTTATTTCTCGAAAATATTTACTAAAATAATGGGGATTTCACCAAGTAAATACAGGGAAAGGGAGAGAGAATGATTGGGTTTTCTTAGTTATACCGATTGCACAAACAATATAGTCCAATTTCGACTGCGATTGATTTCGCGCGTAATTTGTTGTTCTCGAATTAGTTGTTGCAGTATTTGTATTAAGTGCATCAGCTTGTTCAATTCCCGTGGTTGGAAAATCTGGATTTGAATTTTGAGCGTAATCGCCACCCGAAGTACTCTTCATTTTGTGAGTTGGCAAAGCAACTCCCGACAAATCAGAGCGAATTTCTTTGGCCTTAAAATCTACATCAGCTGCTTCTTTATTGTTGGAAAACAAATTGACTGACTTTGATTTGGATAAATGCCCAAAACTTGCCGACATGTTGGTTTGCTCCATTTCGTTGCCGAAAACATAAGTGCATATACGGCAGCACCTAATACTAGGGCTAAAAGGAGCAAAGTACCTGATTGATTTGAATTATTTGACATGATTAAGATTTTTTGAGTGAGGGAATCAAAAGTAAAACTCATACGATGACTTGAAGTCATCGTATGAGTAGTGAATTTAGAAAATTACTTTTCTGGTTGAGATGTTTGTTCCGTTTTGCAATTGAACGGTATAAATACCCCTGGCATTCAACTTGATTTCCATCACGTTGCTGGTTGCATTTTTACTTACCACCATGCGACCTAAAGCATCGTAAACCCGAACCGTTGAATTTGGCGACAAACTCTCAATTAACAGTTGATAATTGATAATTGATAATTTTGGTGCATCGACTTCTGCATCTATTACATTAGTAGTTGCAATACGTTGAGCCGTGATTGCAAATCGAGTATTATTTGTTCCCGCAGCAGCTGTAAACGTATAGTTTGAAGTCAACAAGTCGGTAACCGTCGCTGGATTCACGCCATTATCAGTAAGTAATAATTTCGATAAACTTGAAGCTTTGGTTGCATCCACGCTGATGGTAGTACTACCAGCTGTTTGGGTATAGAAGCCCAATGGCAGGTTGTTTACACTGTTTAGTGGTAAGGCGTTGAAAGCATAGTTTACATTGCCCAGTGTAGAATACAACTGTGGTTTGTCGGTTCCGGTACCTATCCATTTCTCCATGTCC
>JBAWXL010000216.1:0-8168 GCA_037144095.1 Bacteroidota bacterium | reverse complement strand
GTGTTGTTTTTATACCTCAAAAATGGTCAACGTATTTCAGGCCTAGACAATGGGGGAAATGGTATTTGGAATGGAATTATTTGTAATTTTGGGGGTGGATTATAAGGGTGAAAATTATAATTGCAAATTATCTTCTTATAGAATGGAAATGCATTTCAACTTTATAAACTACTGGAAATGAATATTAAGAATAATAAATGTAAATTTACTGATTACTAATTAGATTATTTGAAATGAAAAAGATTTTATTTAGCATTGGATGTATATTTATGGTAAGCATTTCTTTTGCTCAACAACATACTGATAAGCCTTTAATGAGCAGAAATAAAAACAATTCAGCCACGACTTCTTTGAGGAAGCAAACAGCCAAAGAACTTTTGTCTTTAGAAAAAGACCTATATGGTTATCCTCTCCCAAAATGGTCGACTTGGCAATGGGATACCATACTAACTTACGACACTTCCGGAATTTATGTTAGATATACACAAACTTTCGATGCAGCCGGTAATGTTCTATCAATTTTAGAAGAAATATGGCAGAACAATAGCTGGATGAAAAATGAAAGACATGTTTATGCATACGATGATAGAGGAAACGTGCATTTTGATTTAGATGAATTTTGGTTTAATGAAACATGGAATTATCATTCTTTATATACATATGTTTATAATGGAAGCAGAAACAATCTTACTTGTTTATGGGAATTTTGGCAAGCAAACAAGTGGGAGTTACTTGCGAGAGAAAATCACACATATAATAGTAGTGGTAGCTTACTTACGGTTTTATTCGAAACAAAAGACACAAACAATACTTGGATTCCTATGTTAAAGAATACTTACTCTTATAATGAACAAGGAAAAATATTGACTTATCAATATGAAGAATATATAAGCATGGTTTTTGTAATTCAAGAAATAGATACTTATACGTATGATTTTAAAGGGAGTATGCTTTCGTCATTAAAAGATAAATATAATGGTAGCATTGATAATAACACATTAATTAGCAGTTCTCGGAATACTTATACGAATGATGTAAATGGGAACATTTTGATTGATTTAACAGAAGGATGGGAGTGGAATGGAATATGGAAAATTTCAGGTAGAAGTTCCTATGTGTATGATGGAAATAATAACTTGTTAACCGAAATAACAGAAAATATAAATGCTAACACTTGGTATATTACCGCAAGAGATACATATACTTATGATTCAAAGGGAAATATACTATCTCAAACTACTGAAAAACTGAATAATGGGTCATTAGTAAACAATCTTAGAGTAACATATTCTTATGATGGGAATAGCAACTCAACAAAAGGTAAATGTGAATCATGGATAAATGATAGTTGGCAAGCTTGCAGTAATGGCATTGCAGTTTTTTCACAAAAGATTAAAATATTCGAATTCTATCATCCAATAATTTACCGTTATCAGGCAAGCTTTCGATCTTTTAATTCCGGATTATCAAATCCACTTACTCTTACTATTTATCCCAATCCTGCATCTGATAAAGTAAATTTATATATCGATAATATAAATCTAACTGATTTGACATTAAATATCTATAATATTGTTGGCGAATTAATCACATCAAATCCCATTATACAAAATCAATTTCAAATTAATGTAGAAAATCTAAGCCGAGGCATGTATATAATTGAAGCTAAATCTAAAGATTGGTCTAAAAAACAAAAATTAATAATACAAAGATAAAATTGATTGTAAGTATATGGTTGTTAACAAGAAAAAGAAAAGCTTGCCGGTTTTGAGGAGCTCACTCTGAGTAGTATAAATAAAAAAACGTAACTCAGCTAATTCAAAGGGCAAATTAAGCTTTTTATATAACAGAGGTTGTAAAGGTTTCCAACATTAATTTTATCATATTAAATAATCAACATTTAATCCTGATTCTAACCACTGCCGCCTCTCCTACACATTAAACCTGATGTGCAAAATATCGCCATCTTCCACAATATATTGCTTGCCTTCTAAACGATATTTTCCGGCATCGCGGCAAGCGGCTTCGGTTTTATATTGAATGAAATCAGTGTACCTAATCACTTCAGCACGAATAAAGCCTCTTTCTAAATCGCTGTGAATAGTTCCGGCGGCAACTTGTGCATTCACCCCTTTATGTATGGTCCACGCACGGTTTTCTTTTCCGCCTATGGTGAAAAAGGCAATCAGGTTCAACAAACGATAGCTCGAACGTATGAGTTTATTCACTCCGGGTTCAGTCAAGCCCATATCCTGCAAAAACACTTCGCGGTCTTCCATGCTTTCCAACTCGGCTATTTCGGCTTCCATTTGTCCGGCAATAATCAGCACCTCGGCGTTTTCGTTCTTCACCGATTCGATAAACTTTTCGGTATAAGCATTCCCATTGATGGCTGAATCGGCATCCACATTGCAAACATACACCACAGGCTTATCGGTCAGCAACATCAAATCGGCAACACATTTCTTATCATCATCACTCAAATCGATGTTGCGGGCATTGCCAAAGTTTTCGAAAAGATCTTTATACTGTTGCAACACTTCAAGCATTTTCTTAGCGTCTTTATCGCCCGTTTTAGCAGCACGTTCCACCCTTTGCATTTTCTTTTCCACCTGATCGAGATCTTTTATTTGCAACTCAAGCTCCACAATTTCTTTATCCCGCACAGGATTGATGCTACCTTCGATATGTGCCAGATTTTCATCATCAAAACACCTCAACACATGTATCAGGGCATCGGTCTGACGAATATCAGCCAAAAACGAATTACCTATCCCCTCTCCCTGACTGGCTCCTTTTGCCAAACCCGGAATATCCACCAACTCCACCGAAGCAGGCACCACCTTTTCGGCCTTAATCAGCTTATCCAACTCAAACAAACGCATATCAGGCACATCGCACATGCCCATATTCGATTTGTTGGTGCTGAAAGCAAAATTGCTCGATTGCGCACGCGTTTTCGACATACAATTAAACAAGGTAGTCTTTCCGATATTGGTAAGACCGATGATTCCACATTTTAGCGACATAATATATTGTATTTAGGGGGCAAAAGTAAGAAAATTGAATGGATATTTGAATAATAGCTATTACAAAGCAATCTATTCATTAAGAATGTAATTTTGCTTACAATATATTTTGCCCTGAATTATATGAATAATAAGCAATTTAAATTGGTCAATCGCCTTTATGCATATTTAGAACCTTTTTCTGAGATTGAATTATTGGAAAAATACAATCAGATGATACACTCCTATTGCAATAAGCATACTAACAGGAATAGTCAACACCCAAGCCCATAAAAGTTTAGCACCAACTCCCCATCTTACGGCAGTAAGTCTTTTTGTCATACCAGTCCCCATAATAGCACCCGTAATGACATGTGTTGTACTTACAGGTATTCCAAATGCTTCGGTTCCAAATAACAATATAGCACCTGAAGTTTCGGCTGCAAAGCCTTGAAAAGGGGTTAGTCTGGTAATCTTTGAACCCATTGTTCTCACAATTCTCCATCCGCCAAGCATGGTTCCAAGTGCAATACAGCTATAGCATCCAAGCACTATCCAATGGGGGATGGTGTGTATTTTACCCGCAGCATCATAAGTAATATTTGCCCAATCAGGAATAGAAGCAGGGTCAACACCCTTAAAATACACGATTAAAGCTGCTGTGATGATTCCCATTACCTTTTGAGCATCATTGCCTCCATGTCCAAGACTGAAAAGGGCAGATGACAATAGCTGAAGAGGTCGAAAAATTCTATTAAGTTTATGAGGAGAAGCATGCTTTGTGAGATGCAACATTAATATTGAAATAAAATATGAAAACACCATGCCTAGAATGGGAGCAAGAAATATAAAAGAAGCAATTTTCACAATAATGGGAATATGCACAATATTCCATCCACCAAAAGCAATTGCAGCACCGGCAAATCCTCCCACTAAGGTATGTGATGAACTTGATGGAATGCCAAGATACCAGGTAAGGAGATTCCAAATAATTGCGGCTATAAGTCCGGCTAATATTACATACAAATTGATGGCACCTGTGTCTACTGTTTTTGCGATGGTATCTACAATATGCAACTGAAAAATAGCATAAGCCAGAAAATTAAAAAAGGCTGCCCATATTACTGCTTGAAATGGAGATAATACTTTGGTAGAAACAATGGTGGCAATAGAATTGGCTGCATCATGAAAGCCATTTACAAAGTCAAATGCAAATGCCAGCAGGATAATAACAATTAGTATGGTAAAATTCATATTTTCTAAATATTATCCGGCTTTGACGATGATTGATTTCAATACATCGGAAACATCTTCTGCTTTATCGGTTGCATTTTCTAATAAGGATAAAATATCTCTTTTTTTAATGAGCAATATTGGATCGATTTCAGCATCAAACAAATCTGATATTGACTGATGATACAAATCATCTGCCTCATTTTCGTAAGTGTTAATAAGGATACATGCTTTCTTAATATCTTCAGGATGTTTTAAGTTATAAAGTCCAAAAACAGCTTTTTTAATTTCTTCCGAACATTGAATTAGAAGTGAGGCAAATGCAGAAAACTCTTTGTCGTAAGTATGTAGTTTATATAATACAATTTTTCTTGCTGCTGCATCAATTAAATCGAGCACATCATCTAATGAAGATGTTAGACTTTGAATGTCTTCGCGATCAAATGGGGTGATAAATGTTCGGTTTAACTCATTAAATATGGTATGCGTAATTTCATCCCCCCAATGTTCTAAGTCTTTAATACGTCTTACTTTTTCACTTCTCTTATCAATATCAATTTCATTAAAAGCCTCTTTTAAAAGAGTTGAGGCTTCTACTAAATTTTCTGCTCCTTGAACAAATAAGGGAATAAATTTCTTATCTTTCGGAACAAGTATTTGCAATATCCTATTCAAACCCATAATTATTTTGGTTTTATAATTTTCTACAAAAGTATTTTAACTATGGAAACTTAATATTAAGTTTACGTTAACTTATTGTGAAGGATAGTGAAGCGTCAGAGACGAAGCAGAGTTAGAAGACCCAAATTTCAAATTTCAAGTCCCAAGGGTTGCACTTTTTTGAATTTGGGGCTTGGGGCTTTTTATGCTCCTTTGTTTACGTTTTTCATCGAAAGTATATTACCGATTATCATGGCTATTTCGGAAACAACAACCAGATAAATCCCAATTCCAATCTGATTTATAGCGCCTGCCTTGTTCACTTGTATGAAGAACATTCCGAATAATAACAATATTAAAGCATTGATGGTGATGGATGAAATGAATGCCCATTTTTTTGCTATATATGAAAAGCTTGCACAAACTAAGGCTGCAAAGAACACCAAAAAACCACTATAGGGAACATGAAACCCATTGACCGAACCTTCTGCTGTTTGAACCCAGGGCAAACTGCAACCAATTATAGCGAAAACGGCTGCAAAAATGGAAAAGTTTTTCTTCATAAATATTTTATGTATTGGAGAAGGCAAAAGTAATAAAATAAATTTAGGCTGAAGAATATGCAAAGTCGGTTTAGCCGAGTAACATTAATTTAGATAAATCGCTCAAAGGGAGAAAAATCCTTCCTGAAATCGGGTTCCTTCAATCTCAAATGCAGGTTTCGACATTTCGAAATTAGGGTATGATTCCTCTTAATGCGAACAGGGCATTTTTCAAAATAGTATAAACGTCTAAATATCAATTCTTTTACATTTATTTCTCTTTCAAACACGAATCAACTTGATTCATGTACGATTCTCCTTGATTCATGTATGAATCACCTTAATTCATGTACGATTCTCCTTGATTCATGTACGAATTTCCTTGATTCATGTACGATTCACCTTGATTCATGTACGATTCACCTTGATTCATGTATGAATTGACTTGATTCATGTACAATTCACCTTGATTCATGTATGAATTGACTTGATTCATGTACAATTCACCTTGATTCATGTATGAATTGACTTGATTCATGTATGAATGGGTTCTTTTTGGATTGGGGGTAACTAATTAAGAGTTGAGAAATATTTTTATAAAACATTGTTTAACAACTATTAAGAATTATTTTCATCCATGAAATTTTGCTTTTATGGCGAAAGCATTCAGCCCTCTGAGTAGCATAAATAAAAAAATTCGATGCAGCTTAGCTGTCTTTGCAATTGGGGTTTGAACATAGGATAATATGCCATTACCATCATTGTCTAAAACAGTTAATGGAATTTCATTGATGCTTGTTGGCTGAAACCAAACATCAACGAAATTCCATTAAGTCCCTAAATAAAACCTTTGGAAAACTTTGTATTACCGAATTCTCTTTTGAGTCTTCTCCAAAAGCCTAAAAGTCTAAACAGCTAAAAGTCTAACAGTTTATTTCTTAAGGCATTCCCGGATATTGAGCGAAAGGTCCAAGGTTAAGTCTTGGTTCAAATAGATTGAAGTCATCGAAATCAACCAAACCATTTCCATTAAAATCAGCAATGTTAAATCCATAAGTCCCTTCATTCAGATAAGGTTCAAATACATTAAAGTCATCAAAGTCTACACCAAGACTTTGATCAAGATCACCGAGATAGAATGCATATTCACCTGATGCTACTTGAACTTGTGGGTCGTTAGCTCCCGGGGCTTGATAAGCATTTAATGCATTAGTTGTAAAATCGTAGTCTACCGTTGTTAAATTAAAAGAAACAGGCATAGCAGACCACACTTCTAAGTGATTACGAGATAGAACCCTGATAAAGTAACTGCCATTGTAGGAAGGCGAAATTTGGAATGTAGCTAATCCATTAGTTGCTAAATCAATTCCGCTTACATTTACAATTGGTGAGTCGTAAGGAGGTGTTTCTTCATAAAGTTCAACCTGAATTCTGTCGGCAATACCCTGACCATATTTTGCAAAAGTCATTCCACTATTCCAATCAATATCTAAAGCTTCAACCATCTTATTGGTATTAGAAGGATCATATAAACCTTCCAATATTAGATGCAGATTTACAGTTTTATATAACGAAAGATTGACGGTAACTCCAAATCTATCCTTGCTTTCGCAACCTCCAATTGTTTGGCTTGCATAGTAAGTTGTTCCATTTGTCAGTATTTCCGTTGTTGAAATCACATTGCCTCCTGTTGATGCATCGTACCAAATAATGTCAGTGCCGGAAATAACCAAACTATTTATAGTTGTTGCATTAGAAAATGATTGTATGTTATTTCCAACAGGTGCAGGAGTTGAATTCACTGTCATGGTCATACTAGAAATAGCAGGGTTTCCTTCTACACATAATTCTGATGAAGTCATAATACAGCTTACAACATCATTGTTTGAAGGAATGTAACTGTATTCTGCAGAATTCGATCCTACGGTGCTACCATTTACCATCCATTGATAATTTGGTGATAATCCACCATTGATAATTGTAGCCGTAAAAGTTACTGCAGTTCCTATACAAACAGGGTTTGCTGAAACAGAAATAGTTCCATTTACAGGTATTAAAGGATTTTCTGTGATCGTCTGACTAACTGTATCTGAGCAACCTTTTGCATCCGTAATTACAATTAAATAAGTTCCTGCCGATAATCCATCGGGGAAGGTTGGGAAAGTAGGAAGAACACAAGGTGGACCACAAATCCATCCAGCGGGACAAGATGGGATGCAAAGGATATTTAATGCATAGGTTTTCCAGGAATATGGAGGAGTTCCACCACTATATGAAATATAAATATTTCCATCGTGAACTCCACTACAGGAAACATTTCTCACAGAGTCAACCACAATCTTTAAAACAGGTGGCTCGGTAATAGTGGTAGACGTTGTTGCCGAACAACCATTAGCATCAGTAACTATTATTGAATATTCACCAGCTTTTATTCCTGTCATGTCAGGATTTGGACCAGGGTATGTTGGAGTAATACAGAATCCTCCCAAGCACTCAAATGGCCAAACACATGGAGGAATACATCCGCCATTCTTTTGGAATTGACTTGAATAAGGTGCAGTTCCACCAACAATTACTCCATGAATTGTTCCATCATTACCTCCATTACACGAAATATTGGTTGAGGTTATAGTTGGTATTATGGGTGCAGGTTCGCTAATAGTTGTTGAAGTTGTTGCCGAACAACCATTAGCATCAGTAACTATTATTGAATATTCACCAGCTT
>JBAWXL010000215.1:0-8245 GCA_037144095.1 Bacteroidota bacterium | reverse complement strand
GTTCCTTACCTGGGCGGTTGCGAAATAATCAGATAATTGAATAGCGGTATTTTGATTCAACTCCCAAAATCGATTTTTTAAAATATTAATTTTTGAATTGTGGATGTAACTTCCGCAATTTACCAAATAATCGTTTCCTTCTTTGTTGATAAAGAAAATTGCGGGTTTCGAATTTGGCAAATCATCAGCCGTATCGCCTTGTTCTACTACTGTTTTAATGGTTTGCGAAACCGTTTCAACTACCAAAGGCTTTGAAAATATCGTGTCTTTTAATCTTTTTTCCAGATAGCTTAGCAGGTTCCTTTGTACGTCTTGATCGAAAATATCATTGTAAATTACGGCTATATCTTTGTTATTCACGAATTTGTGAATCAAAGAAACGTAATTGAGTGAAAAGTCTGCTATTGGCAATTCAATTTCGCTTTCTGAATTTACTTCCAATCGAAAGTAGAAATAGGAATAATTCTTATCAATTTGTACAAAATCGAACGCTAATTTGTTGCCTGATTTTCGGGCCATATCCAGCAAACCAAGGCCTGCTCCGCCTTTGTTCGATATTTCGCCCATCACCAATTGATTTTTGAAATGCTCTTTTAGTTCTTCTTTATTTAGTAAATTTACCTTTTCTAGCTTTGTTTTTAAGCTTTCTATTTCAGAAGAATTGATCAGGTTGCCAGTAGTTATAAAATATCCGTTTCCCTTTTTTTGAAGTACAAATAAGCCGTTTCGCTCGTGGGAATGGTCTTTATATTGGGCTTGGTGGCGCGTGATGTTTTGCAAGCCTTCCACCATGAGGTTGTAAATTTTCTTTTTAACTTTTCCACACATTTTTTTTTTAAAAATTTTTTTTCTGTAAAAAAATAATGGCCAGATAAAAAATGAGATTCCTATAGTCGAATTTGAGCGTATTGGCTCTGAAAAAAATATTTTTATCATATATTTATTCGGAAAATAAAATAATTCATATATTTGTATAGAAATACAGCAATGAACTCAACAAAAACAGAAACATATAAAGACTTAATTGATATTAAGGGAATACTCCACTTAAAGGTACCCATTTTTTATAGACTTATCCCTCGATTTATCTTAAGATATTTCCAAAAGATTTTACATGAGAAGGATATAAATGGAGCATTATTTCGTAATCGAAATCTGTCTGGTATTGATTTCGTTGATGCTATCTTGCTTGAATTTGGAGCTAATATTACTGTGACCGGATTAGAAAACATTGAACCCGACAAACGCTTTATTGTTGTATCAAATCATCCCTTAGGTGGATTAGATGGTTTAGCATTAATGAGCGTAATTGGCAGAGTTAGAAGAGATATTGTATTTCCAGTGAATGATTTTTTGTTGAATTTGCCTAATTTAAAAGAGCTATTTGTTCCATTGAATAAAGTAGGAAAAAATAATTCAGGCAATTCTGAATTGCTTAATTCAACATTTGCATCTAATAAGATGTTATTATATTTCCCTGCGGGATTAGTATCACGAAATCAAAAAGGAACAATAAAGGATTTGGAATGGAAAAAGACCTTTGTAAATAAGGCAATTCAATATCAAAGGGATGTAATTCCAGTTCATATTGATGGGAAAAACTCTAATTTCTTTTATCGACTTGCTAATCTACGAAAGATTGCTGGTATCCGTTTTAATATTGAAATGCTGTATTTAGTCGATGAAATGTATAAACAAAAAAATAAAAATATAAGAATAACTATTGGAAAACCTATTCCCTTTTCGACTTTTAGTAAAGAACATAAACCCATTGAATGGGCAAATAAAATTAAAAAAATAGTCTATTCGTTACCTGAAAAATCTAATAATATATAATATGGAACCACTGATTGTCCCGGTTGAAAGGGATTTAATTGAAAATGAACTTACTGAAGATAAGTTTATTAGAAAAACGAGAAATGGCAATAATCTCATTTATATTTTTGATCATTTTGACTCTCCAAATTTAATAAGAGAGCTGGGCAGACTGCGGGAATTAACTTTCAGAGATGCAGGAGGGGGTACTGGTCACGCTATGGATATTGACCAATTTGACATTACAAATCCTCCCTTTAAACAATTAATCGTTTGGAATCCAAACGACAGAGAGATTGTTGGAGGATATAGGTTTATTCATGGCAAAGAGTTTAAAAAGGATGCAGGAGGAGAAATTAAAACTCCAACATCTGAACTTTTTAAATTTTCAGAAAAATTTATTTCTGATTATCTTCCGCATACTGTTGAATTGGGAAGGTCATTTGTTCAACCTCAATATCAACCACAGTATAATATAAGGAGGGGAATGTATTCTCTTGATAATATTTGGGATGGACTTGGGGCAATATTGGTTGAAAACCATGATGTAACTTACTTTTTCGGGAAAATGACCATGTTTAAAAACTATAATAGTTTTGCCCGCGATATTATTTTGTTTTTCCTTCAAAAACATTTCCCTGATCCTGAAAACTTGCTTTCTGCAATAAAACCTGTTGAATTCAGAACTGAAAAAGCAGTGTTAGAAGTGATTTTTTCAGGTAAAAATTATGATGAAGACTATAAAATCTTATTTCAGAAAATAAGGAGCATGGGAGAAAACATTCCGCCTTTGGTAAATATCTATATGAATCTTTCGGCAACAATGAAAACTTTCGGAACTTCAACAAATGATTCGTTTGGAGAAGTGGAAGAAACCGGAATCATGATTAAAGTAAGCGATATTTATGAGGAAAAAAAGGAACGTCATTTATCCTATTAATTATATACTTTTCTGAGACATCATATCTGCATTTTCCAGGCTGTGGTTTAACTTCCAACAATTTTGTTTTGTTGAGGAGAAAATAGCTGGTATACCGATCGTAAAGGTTTTGAAATAAAACCGAATTATATATTAACATAAATCAAATAAGTGAAAAGCGAATTTATTATCAGTTGTTTGGATCCTAAAAAATTCCCGACTCATCATCAACAAGAATATGCATTTGTTGGCAGGTCTAATGTTGGTAAGTCTTCACTTATCAATATGATCACGGTTAAAAAAAACTTAGCCCGAACATCTTCAACCCCGGGAAAAACTCAATTGGTGAACTTTTTCCTTATCGACAGTAAATGGATGCTGGTTGATTTACCGGGTATCGGCTATGCTAAAATATCTAAAAAGGTCAGAGCACGCTGGCAAAACATCATTTCACAATATATTTTGCACAGAGAATGCCTGACCAATGTGTTTATGCTGATAGATTCACGGCTTAAACCTCAAGCAATTGATGTGGATTTTATTAATTGGATGGGCGAAAACCATATTCCTTTTTCGCTGGTTTTCACCAAAACAGATAAACTAACTGAAAATACGCTGATAAAAAATGTTGAAGCTTATAAAACTTACTTGAATCAGTGGTGGGACGAGCTTCCGAATATATTTATTACCTCAGCCGAAACCAAAAGAGGAAAAGATGAATTGCTTGACTTTATTGATAAAGCAAATCAATTGGGAATTTAAGATTTAAGAATTGAGATTTATGATTTAAAAATCAACAAATTTTATCTTAAGAAAAACGAGTCTTTTAATTATTTGAACTCAATCAAGGGTTGGTTTCTTACAACTCTTTCGCCTGCACTTACATTAACAGATTTAATTACGGCATCCATGCTCGCCATGAGTTCGTTATTCATCTTCATCGCTTCAAGCACAATCAGTTTGTCGCCCTTTTTAACTTTATCCCCTACTTTCACATACACTTTTACGATGGTGCCGGGAATAAACGAAACTACGAGTTTGAAATTAATGGGTTCGTAAGGCTTACGCATTAAATAGGTTTTGGTAAGCATGGTTTTATATCGAACATTGTCAATATTAACCGTCCCAAAATCTGGATTATCAATACTATTTTCTTCCATTTAGCAAATTTTAAGTTCCATTTCTTAGAATGGAGGAATTCCGTGCTTTTTGTAAGGACGGTGTTCGTTTTTATTTTGAGATATTTTTAAACCATGCATTAAGAAATGGCGGGTTTCGCTTGGGTCAATTACCGCATCAACATATCCATAAGCAGCAGCTACATAAGGATTAGCGAATTTCTTTTTATACTCAGCGATTTTCTTTTTACGCATTTCTTCAGGATTTTCGGCAGCAGCAATTTCAGCGCGGAAAATTATATTGGCTGCCCCTTCGGGTCCCATAACTGCTATTTCGGCTGAAGGCCATGCAAATACAAAATCGGCTTTTAGGTGGTGAGAACACATGGCGATATATCCTCCGCCATAAGCTTTACGAAGAATAACCGTCATTTTCGGAACGGTTGCTTCTGAATATGCATATAAAACTTTTGCACCATGACGAATAACTCCAGCATGTTCCTGATCGATACCGGGTAAATATCCAGGTAAGTCAACTAAAGTAACCAAAGGAATATTAAAAGAGTCGCAAAAACGAATGAATCGTGCGGCTTTATCAGATGAATCGACATCTAACACCCCTGCTAAAGCAATGGGTTGATTGGCAACACAACCAATAGTTTGTCCATTTAGCCGACAAAAACCAACCACAATATTTGGAGCAAACAATTCGTGAACTTCGAAAAATTCAGAATCGTCGCAAATCGATTTTATGATACTCCTAACATCGTAAGGTTGTTTTGGATTGGTAGGGAAAATATCGTCAATCTTATATAGTTTTGTTTTAGGAGATTTTGGAGGATATGCATCGGCTTTCTTTTCATTATTCCATGGAATATAGGAGAAAAGTTTTTTGATTTGTTCGAAACATTCTTTTTCACTTTCGGAGAAAAAGTGTGCATTACCGGTTATTTCGGCATGAACTCTTGCTCCCCCCAGCTCTTCCATAGAGATTTCTTCTCCCAAAACTGTCTTGATCACTTCAGGACCTGTGATGAACATTTTGGATATTTTATCTACCACGAAAACAAAGTCGGTTAAAGCTGGTGAATATACAGCACCTCCGGCACAAGGACCTAAGATTACTGAGATTTGAGGAATAACTCCTGAAGCCTGAGTGTTTCGATAAAAAATATCTCCATAACCCGCTAATGAGTTTACACCTTCCTGGATACGTGCACCACCTGAATCGTTAATACCAATACAAGGAACTTTCATATTCATTGCATGGTCCATGATTTTGGTAATCTTCTTGGCATGCATATAACCCAGTGAACCACCGGCAACTGTGAAATCCTGAGCATAAATGCATACAGGATGTCCGCTAATAGTACCTGTTCCGGTTACTACACCATCACCCGGAAGGTATTTTTTATCCATATCAAAATCCTTACCTGCGTGTTCAACAAACAGATCGTATTCTTGAAATGAATTTACATCAAGCAAAGTAATAATACGCTCACGTGCAGTAAGTTTACCGGTTGCTTTTTGTTTCTCAATGGCTTTCTCTCCCCCTCCAGACAATGCTTCTTGCATTCGTTTACGGAGGTCAAGTGATTTTTGTCTTAATGACATAACACTATGTTTTTAGTTAGACAATTATTTACAGGGCGGCAAAGATACACAAATATTATTCTTTGGAATACCTATTGTTAACAACTTAACAGGTATATTTTTCCAATAAACTGATTTACTGAAATCTAAAATAATTGATTTAAATCATGTTCACAAAAAAGAAGTTTTGGAGATCGATAATTTTTGATTGTGATGTGATGATGTGCTAATATGATGATATGCTAATAGAATATTGTGCTGATTTTTTGATTATCAATCCTTCAAAAACTTCCTAACCGTTTTCCCCGAAGTATTACTAAGCTCAACCAAATACATCCCCGAAGCAAGATTACTAATATCTATCTGAGCTTTCAGCGAATTGAGGTCTTTTAGCAGTAATGTTTTCCCTGTGAAATCGAGGATTCTTAAGTGGCTTTTTTCTCCTAAATTCGAAATAAACAAAAAGTCCTGGGCCGGGTTTGGAGAAACAATTATTGAAGAAAGTTTATTTTCTGTAACCGCTGTTGTTCCTTGTGGAATTACATCTACCGAGATGATCGAATTGCCGTTCTTCTGAATATTGAAAGTGTCGCAATAGGAAGCTATACATCCATTTGCGGTGGTTACATCAAGACATATATTATAATATCCGGCAATTGCATAGGTATGACTCGGATAAGGTGCGGTTGTATCGGTTCCATCGCCCCAGCTCCAGTGATATATCATAGGAGTGGAGCCGCTTGCCAAATTCACAGCATAATAATGATGCAATACGTTGGTATCGGCATACAACAAAAATTGAGCGGAAACCTCCGAAACGTTTACATAAAAGGTGTCAGAAACATTACCATAACCACACGTATTCAATCCTCTGGCAAATATTTTGGCAGTGCCAATGAAATTTGCAGCCCAGGCAACTGTTGCTGTTGCTCCTGTTCCCGCTATAGTTCCTGCAGTGATAGGTAGTAAACTCCATTGATAAGAGGTGGCATAAGCAGCACCGTTAATAACAAAGTCTGTTTGAGGCGAACCCTGACAAATCACTGTTGGTCCTGTGGGAGCAGAAGGCAATTGTGGCAAAGGATTAATGGTCACCAACAAAGTATCGGAAGTGGTTTGTCCAAAGAAATTTGCTGCAATAACAATAATTTTAACTGTTCCAAAATAACCTGGCAACCATGTTATAGATCCACTTGTTCCGTTTACAGTAAAAGTTCCTGCTGACGCGGGAATAACATTCCACATATAACTTGAGGCATTCGAGCTGCCGGTTGTTGTATAAATGGAAGTATTAGGACCCTGACATAAAGAGGTATCTCCTGTGGGTATACCCGGTTGTGAAGGGACTTGCGCAAATAAAAATTGAGAAGCCAACAACATGCTAATAATGAATAATGTCTTTTTCATAAATTTGAATTTTAATGATTTCTTACAAGACACAATTTAAACTCAAAAGGTTGCCTGAGGTATATCGCAAACTGAAGTAAATTTTGAAAAAGTTCAAAATAAACCAATCCCCACTCTGCGGCCCTTTGCGAAAATCTTTGCGGCTCTTTGCGTTTTGTTTTTTAAACGCAGAGGACCGCGGAGAACACGCAAAGAACCGCAAAGTATTCCCTCCCCCTCATTGTCATTTGTCATTTGTCAATTTAATTGTCCCTTGTCAATTCTCAATTCTCAAATTTTATACTTTATCCCCCCTCACATTCGTTATATGTTTGTATTTAAATGTTGCTCTGAACAAATTAAATCCACTTAGCATGTATATTATCGATGTCATTATTAAGGAGACCACTTCGCCAATGAGATGGTTGAAGCAAATCAAAAACTTTCCCCGAATTTGCGCCATCATCGAAAGCTATTATTCCGATGTCAAAGGTTTAATTCCTTTACTACCAAGGCAAAGAATTGATTCAACTCAATTGAAATGCATCGTAATACGTACCTCCAACCAAATTCAAATGGAGCTGGAAAACGAAACCCAAAGCACCCTTTCACTGTGTTTTAAGGTGTTGTTCAGGGCATCCTGTCTGCTGCAAATCGAATTTAAAAAACAGGGTGGAGCTTTCAGCCGTTTGCAAAAAAAATTCCTGAAAGAACATCTAAAAACAACCTTTCAGATTAATAAAGAACTGCAACACACTTTCGTTAAAAAATCTCACGGCACGAAAAACAGACCTATCGCGCCACATTTGAAGGCAGCAGAAATCCCCCTCTTCGCCCGCAAAGCCAGCACGAAACAATTGTTGTTTATTGGCGAAGAACTGAATGCAAAACCCTGGTTCAGCAGGACTTTAATAATCATCGACCTCATTCGCTACCTGAAAACCAAGCCCCTGATTTATTGCAAGGAGGAATACCTTATATATATAGCTTATTTTTTCAAACGTTTGAAGGAAGATGAAATGATAGAAATGACTAGAGGCAAAGGCTATATGATAGTGGCTTCGCGAATGATATTATGCGATGGAAAACATCCCTCTGCCCGCAGATTAATAGCGCTGGCAAGCCTGGTAAACTGCAATAAAGAAAAGTACGCCCATGTGTATGAGCCTATCAACTCAATTTTTGTAGAATCGAAATTGCATGAATAATTTTGATTATAAAAGCCACTGATTCACAGATTTATTTTTAAGTTGTAAACCATAGCAAAACACTAATCTGCGAATCTGTGGCATTTTTTATTTCTCTTTCCTGAATTCGACATTTGGGTGGCACATTGTCGAAGTCAGGTGATTATAAAAGCCACTGATTCACAGATTTATTTTTAAGTTGTAAACCATAGCAAAACACTAATCTG
>JBAWXL010000214.1:0-8256 GCA_037144095.1 Bacteroidota bacterium | reverse complement strand
TCAATTTTTAATATAATACTTTTATCAGTCAAAAGAATTTTTGAGTGCTTAAATAGGTATGACATTCAACTATTCTACTCACTTAAAAACAAATATTGTTTATTTTTAAAATCAATAATCACGACTGATACAGGATCAGAAGATTTAAGCTTCGAGACCTGACAGGACAACTTAATAATCAAGCATATACAGGATTATCTATGTAATTTATTTTGTTTCTTGCCAGGTTTTTGAGGGATTTGAACACATCGAGCGGTATTTTGACAGACCAATTCTACATCAAATTGACCCTGGAAATTGACATTTGATATCATCTTTTGTCAGTTTTCTAATTGAGGATTCCAAAATTAAACGAATCGATTCTTTTAAAAGATAAATTGTCAGATTTATGTGAAGATTTCCACTCCCCTTTTATTCTTAATTAAGACATTGACTTTATGTAACTCACCATCGGTATCAATTATTAATGCTTTTTAAATGTTTTACAAAATCTAATTAAATTCGACGAAACTTTATCCTGATATCTATGTTAACTATTTTATTACAATTAAGTTATAATGGACAAAATACCAGTAAGGCACTTAAAGGCAGTACCAAAGCAGCAGGATTTTTCTGAAAGCTTCAGCATACGGAATGTTCAGGATTTGCTTGCTGGAAAAGATATGGTCCAGAATCTTCACAGACATGATTACTTCTTTATTTTGGCTTTAAATAAAGGAATGGATAATCATGAAATAGACTTTGTGTCATACGATGTTTGTGATCATTCTGTTTTCTTCATGCGTCCCGGTCAGGTACATCAACTTAGATTAGAGGCTGAAAGTACGGGATACCTAATGGAATTTAAGAGCGATTTTTACTATCCTCAGGACAATGTATCAAGTCAGTTGCTACGTAAGGCAAGTACTAAAAATCTTTGTCAGCTTGATGCTGAGAGAGTTAAAAAATTACTTCTTATATTAGAATATGTTCTTCAGGAATATACAGACAAACGAGAAGGATATTATGAAGTCATAAAAGCGAATCTGAGTATTTTCTTTATTGAACTCATGCGTCACAGGCGGAACCGTCAGGGATCCTCAAATATTGACACTCTATACTCGCAGGAACGCCTTGAGGAATTATTAGAATTAATTGAGAAACATATTTTTGATCAAAAGCAGGTATCTCAATATGCTGAAATGTTAAACCTTACTGCCTATCAGCTTAATGCAATTACTAAAACAACGTTAGGTAAATCGTGTTCGGACCTGATAAATGAATATATTATTTTGGAGTCCAAACGATATCTTCTCACAACAACTAATCAGATAAATCAAATAGCAGACCACCTTGGTTATGATGATATATCATATTTTATAAGATTCTTTAAAAAGCATACCGGATACTCTCCTGAATCGTTTAGAAATAATTTCAAATAAGTGCTACTCAACTTCATTTTTGTCCTATCCGGCAGATAATATCCTGAAGTACTTTTGTGAATAAGTAAAATCAATATTCAAAAAAGTAATCTGTATGAAAACGAAAATGAGATTAATTGCATCTTTAAAGATATGGGTAGTAATCTATCCTTCAATCACTTTGTTCTTTTATCTATTTGGACAAACTATATCTTCACTGCCATTATACCAAAGGACAGGAATTCTGACTCTTACTTTGGTACCCTGGATTGTCTTTGTCGGTGTACCTTTTGTAGAACTAATCATAGGTCTATTTTCAGCTAAAAGCGACATTCGACATTAAAGGATCAAAAATGAAAGAGAAGCTTTGTCTTCCTCTTTATCGTCCATATCTTTAAGCAAGGAGGGAGTAATTTGGCTGCTCTTGCTTTACCAATTTAGGTAACAAATTTTCAAAGTATATTCAAATGACAGAAAGTGAAAATTTTGATGTAATTATCGTTGGAGGAAGTTACTCAGGACTTGCGGCGGGGATGGCGCTGGGGAGAGCATTAAGACATGTTTTGATAATCGATGACGGTAAGCCTTGTAACAGGCAAACTCCGCATTCGCACAACTTCATTACTCATGATGGAAGGGCCCCTAAGGAAATTGCAACACTAGCCAGGGAGCAGGTTGAGAAGTATGTTACAGTTGAGTTCTTTAACGGATTAGCGATAAATGGGGTTCAAACTGAAAATGGTTTTGAAATCCAGACACAATCGGGTGAAACGTTTAAGGCAAAGAAATTAATCTTTGCTACAGGCATAAAAGATATCATGCCAAATATTGAGGGGTATGCTCAATGTTGGGGCATTTCAGTACTTCACTGTCCTTATTGTCACGGATACGAAGTAAGAAATGAAACAACCGGCATTTTGGGCAACGGAGCCTTTGGGTTCGAATTCTCCATGCTTATTTCAAACTGGACAAAGGAGCTTACCCTTTTCACCAACGGCAAATCTGCTTTGACTGCCGAACAAACTGTTAGGATTATTGGCCATAATATAAAAATCTCAGAGAAAGAAATTGAAAAACTGGAGCATAAAAACGGGTATATCCAAAATATTCTATTCAAAGATGGTACAAAATCTTATGTAAAAGCAGTATATGCTCATAGTCATTTTCAGCAACACTGCACAATACCGGAAAGACTTGGGTGTGAATTGAGTGACCAGGGATATATTAAAACTGATCCATTGCAAAAGACCACTTTACATGGGGTTTATGCCAGCGGTGACATCACTACTCGTCTGCGCACCGTGTCAAATGCCGTTGCAATGGGTACAACAGCCGGCATGATGGTAAATAAGGAAATTATTGAGGAGGAATTCTGAAATGCAGAATGAACTCTATCAGAATAAAATTGTTAATAAACAATACGTTAATGCTGGTTAATAATATATACAAATACCTTCGATATCGTGCAGATAAATATCCTTAGGCCTTTAACAAATTTTACAAATACTCATAATTCATCGGATTTAGTTCTCCCAAACCGAAGAAATTGAGAGTATGAAAAAGTCAATCCTGGTTTTGATCCATATTGGTTTTTGGTTGTGCTACATTCTGCTAATAATCATCATATTAGCAGTTTTTTATAGAAGCAGTAATCATGTTGTGGATCAGACAGCACGAGTTGAGAATGCTTTAAAAAGCCTTATCCTATTTGCTACTTTCCCCTCTTTCATCACATTTTATCTCTATTATTTTCTTTTGTTCCCAAAATACCTTCAACAGAAAAAGTTTTTTCTTTCAATAATTTATGGAATACTAATTTCCATTGGAGTAGCTTTTATGGGATACATCCTGCTTCGATATTTTATAGAAACAGGCAGTATTACTGATAT
Organism: Bacteroidota bacterium; assembly: GCA_037144095.1. Lineage (GTDB taxonomy): Bacteria > Bacteroidota > Bacteroidia > Bacteroidales > CAIXTV01 > CAIXTV01. Next base: position 4,967 of record JBAWXL010000214.1, on the reverse strand, counting down.
GGATAAAGGTGGTAAAAAAGGGAGATCTACTGCTATTATCGTGATAGGTGCTATGAGCTTTATTGCGACAATATCTGGTATAATTGCCCTAGTCATTAAAGGTTTTATAACCTGGTTTAATGAAATTAAGCTTAAGGAGCTTTTAAAAGAAAAAAACCATGAAATGGAACTGGCGCTAATTAAATCAAAACTTGACCCCCATCTACTATTTAATACCATCAATAATATTGACACATTAATTTTGAAAGATCAGGTTAAAGCATCAAACTATTTGAATAATCTATCAGATATCATGCGGTTTATGCTTTATGAAACAAAGGCTGATAAAATTTTACTTTCAAAAGAAATTGAATACATAGAAAAATACATTGCATTACAAAAAATAAGAACTACGAATGAAAATTATGTCCATTTTTCGGTAACAGGTATTATTGGGGATAAGCAAATTGCCCCGATGGTTTTTATTCCTTTTATCGAAAATGCCTTCAAGCATGCAAATAATAAGAAACTTGAGAATGCCATAACCATCAATATCGTTATAAAAGAGGAATCTCTGCAACTGATTTGCGAAAATAAGTTTGATTCAATGTACATAGTGCAGGAATCATACAGTGGCTTGGGCAATGAGCTAATTCAAAAAAGATTAGCTCTTATTTATGCAGGAAATCACACTTTAGCAGTGCATAAAACAAATGATTTATATAGCATAAACTTAACAATTCACAATGGAAAAATATAGCTGTATAATTATTGAAGATGAGCCCCTCGCTCTTGAAAAGACGAAAGATTTTGTAACCAAGGTTCCCTTCCTAAATTTAAGTGCAACTTTCGACAATGCACTCACCGGGCTTAGTTATCTAAATAATAACAAGGTCGATTTCCTTTTTTTGGACATTAATATGGATGAATTAACTGGTATAGAACTACTTGAGAGTTCAAAAATAAGTAGCCAGGTAATCATTACAACAGCCTATCAGGAATATGCCTTAAAGGGCTATGATCTAAAGATAACAGATTATCTTTTAAAGCCATTTACATTTAATCGGTTTTTACAAGCGGTAAATAAAGGACAAGAAAATATAGCCCGTCGCAATTCTGATTCTCAACCAGAATTCATATTTGTAAAGACCGAATACCGATTGGAAAAAATAATGCTTAGTGAAATCGTATATATTGAAGGGATGAGAGATTATAGACGAATTCATACCGTGAATAAAAGGGTTATGACCCTGCAAAACTTCAGTGAATTTGAAAAGCTAATCCCTTCAAATTTAGTGTGCAGAGTGCATAAATCGTATATGGTTGCAATAAATAAAATCGTATCAATCGAACGCAATCGAATAAAAATTGCAGATCAGTTGATCCCTGTTTCAGAAACTTACAAAGAGGTTTTCTTTCAATTGATTCACAATAGGTCATAACAATCCATCTGTTTTGCAGACGAGAAACGCCAGGTTGCAGACATCCTGGCTTGCTTTGCATATCAGAATTTTGTGCCCAAACTCATTCATATACTTTTGTTTATATAAATTAATTTAAACAAATATATTATGAATAAGAAGAAACAATTAGGACTCATAGCAGCTATGATTCTCGTCTATGGAAATTCATTCGGTCAAACAACTGAATCAGAATCAGTAAAAATCAAGGATGGCAAAAAATCTGCGGAAACCTATTTTGATCTCATGATCAATGTGGTAAGTACAAACCTCAATTATGGTAGTTCAAATAGTGCCTTATCTGACTATAAGGAACCGGTTAAAGGGCTGAATGCAGGGGTGTCATTTCAATCGGGTATAACCTCGAAATTTTCACTTGTATCCGAGTTGTATTACATAAGAAAGGGTGGTGAATTAGGAGCAAATAATCCATTAAACGCAAAAAAAACAATTCTTCGTTTAAATGCATTTGAATTACCTGTGCTGGCTCGTTTCCATTTTGGTAAAATATATGTAAATGCAGGGCCTTCTATAGCCTACAATTTTAGTGGAACCAGGAAAATTGATGATGTCTCTGCACCTATCTCTTTTAAAAACACAACCGGTGCATTTAATCGACTAGATGCTGGTATTCAAATTGGTGGAGGCTTTATGTTTCCGATTAAACAAAAAAGAGTTGCAATTGATATCAGATATTGTTATGGGTTAACCAATATCTCAAACGACAAGGAGATGTTTAACAGGGGACTTATTGTTACTGTCCATTTTTCCAAACGCTGGAAGAAAAACCCACTCGGGAAAAATAGGAATAACTAAACATTCACCTTATTGCTGGTCTATTTACAGATTTTCAAATAGAACAGTATCTAAAAACAAAAAAATGAATTCAAACAGAGATATTGCAATCCTGGTGGGTGTATTATATATTCTTGCTGCGGTCACCGCAATAATAGGTTTTACACTTTATCAACCTATCCTAACTGATCCGGATTACATTGTTAATGGTTCAGCAAACGGAACGCAAATATTATGGGGAGCCTTTAATGAATTGATCCTGGCATTTTCAGTGATTGGCATCGGAGTAATGATGTTTCCAGTCGTAAATAAGGAAAATGAAACGATTGCGATTGGGTATGTATGTTTCAGGCTCCTTGAAGCTATTATCATAATTGTAGGAATAATAAGCCTCATATCGGTAGTGACTCTAAGCCAGGAGTTTGAAAAGGCCGTAGCGCCAAATGTGTCTTCTTATCTGACCGCAGGTAAATTATTAGTAACAATACATAATTGGACTTTTCTACTTGGACCGAACCTTGCTCTGGGGCCCAGCACGCTGATGATGAGCTATTTTTTGTATGAATCAAAACTCGTTCCAGGATATATTTCAGTTCTGGGAATTATAGGTGGATCACTCATCCTTGTGTGTGCCTTGTTAGTGATGTTCGGCGTTTTTCTTCAAGTCTCCGTGTGGGGAGTTATTCTTGCGATTCCGGTATTTGCTTATGAAATGTCTTTGGCGGTGTGGCTTATAGCGAAAGGATTCAATTCATCTGCAGTTTATTCTGCTATTAGTTTAAAACAATAATTATCAAAAAAATAATGAAAAAAATAATTTTTGCAGCACTTATAATAACCTTGTTCACTACGGTGGCATTTAGCCAACAACTAACACAAACAGTGAGAGGGACAATACTGGATAAGGACAGTCAATTGCCAATCATCGGAGCAGCGGTAAGAGTTGTTGGTGCAGGGTTACCTAACGGAGTAACAACAGATCTTAATGGGGAGTTTAACCTGGGGAAAATAGTGACAGGCCGAATCACACTTCAACTCTCCTATATGGGGTATGAACCAAATACCATTCCAGATATTGAAGTTAACACAGGGAAAGAGAAGGTTTTAAATCTTACCATGCAGGAATCAATTCAAAAACTAGATGAAGTTGTAATTACTGCATATAATAACAAAGGTGAGGCAACCAATCAAATGTCGCTTATAAGCACACGTTCAATTTCAGGGTCAGAGACAAAGCGCTATGCCGGTGGCTTGGATGACCCTTCAAAAATATTATCAAATTTTGCCGGGGTCACGGCTTCACAAAATGGAGGGAACGATATCATCGTAAGAGGTAACTCACCAAAATATGTTCAGTGGCGTCTGGACGGTGTAGAAATTACAAATCCTACTCATTTTGCCGATCAAAACTCAGTAAGTGGTGGAGTCAGCGCATTAAATAATAGCTTATTAACTACATCTGACTTTTCAACCGGTGCGTTTTCTCCGGAGTACGGTGATGTGCTATCCGGCGTATATGATGTAAAACTTAGAACTGGAAATAACCAAAAGTACGAGACCTCATTAGGGGTTGGAATTCAAGGTACAGACCTGACTGTGGAAGGGCCGTTTAAAAAAGGGTATGGTGGTTCATTCCTGATAAATTACAGGTATTCAACAATTTCACTACTAAATAATCTTGGTGTCATTAAACTTGATGGAGTTCTTAATTACCAGGATGGCGCGTTTAAAATTGTACTCCCAACTAAAAAAACAGGCACTTTCTCTTTCTTTGGATTGGCGGGATTAAGTGGCGGTTCGCTAAAAGATGTAAAGGCTGACAAGGTTGCCATTCCTGGCAATGAAACCATCACTTCTGATATAACTGAAGATTATGATAAGGATAATCACCTCTTAAACTATGGGATGAGCCATACGATCAGTATTAATGACAAAAGCTATATTAAAACTACCCTTTCCTATTCAAACAACGGTATTAAAGAGGATGTTTTTAAAATAAAAACAACGAAATTATATAACAACGCGGGTGAATTTTTGCATGACTCAGTCGGGAATAGAGATTTAAATTATCAAAGCAGGATAAAAAATTCGGTTTACAGGGGAGCAATAACCTACAACAACAAATTAAATGCAAAAAATACAATTCAGATAGGTTCAAAGTATGCACTATTTGGGTATGATTATAAGCTGAACAGTATACAGGAAGGTACAGGCTCTATGTATACTTTGGCCAACTTCAATGAAAATATTGGTACCCTGAATAATTTCATAAGCTGGAAGCATCGTTTAAACGAAAACATTACGTTCGTTGCTGGAATTCATAACATGAATGTTTTGTATAATAAGAAGAGTACGATTGAACCGAGACTGGCCTTTAACTGGCAGATTAGCAACACAAGTTCGTTTAACGCAGGATACGGCAAACACAGCACAATGGAAAGTGTACACAATTATTTTGCACGGGTGAAACAAGCCAATGGAGGTGTAACAGAACCTAATAAAAACCTGGATTTACTAAAAGCAGATCATTTTGTATTGGGGTATGAGAAACATTTTGGAGAAAATATAAGAGTGAAGCTGGACGCATATTACCAAAACCTATATAATTTACCGGTAGAAAATAAAGACACAAGCTATTATGCAACGATTAACGAAGGCACAGATTTTAGGTATGTTGAATTAGTGAATAAAGGAACCGGAAAAAACTATGGCGTGGAATTTACCATTGAGCGC
>JBAWXL010000213.1:0-8390 GCA_037144095.1 Bacteroidota bacterium | reverse complement strand
GTACTTATTGCTGGGGTATATCCTTTCTGGTACAAAAGTGCATAATCAATTTAAAATATAAAAAAACCTACCAGGTTTTCAAAACCTGTTAGGTTTAGCAAACCATCATCCTAAAAATAAAAAAACCGGCTTATGCCGGTTTTTTATTTTCTAATAATCTATAATGACTTTAATAATAAAGCAAAATCACATCGGATCAACATTAATATTCACTTTGAATTTATAATCCGAACTCTGTTTCTGAAATACCATTATGATTTCAAGCAAACGATTCTTGTTGTTTTGCAAATGACCATCTTTATTGAATTTCAACAAAATATTTTTAAGATAATACCCCTTTATTCGCGACACCAAAGGATAAGCCGGCCCATGCACCTGCGTTCCAAATTCTTTCTTCAACTGATTTGCTAGTTTAATAGATAACTCATTAAGTTTTGCATCAAGAGGATGTTTCAATGTGAGGTTCACCAGACGGAAAAACGGAGGATAATTAAACTGCTTCCGTTCCGAAAGTTGTTGCTGAAACATCATTCTATAATTATTATCCACCACTTGTTTCAAAATTTCATACTGAGTATTCCAGGTCTGAATAATCACCTTTCCCCTCACCTGTTTTCGTCCCGCCCTGCCACTCACCTGCGAAAGCAATTGAAAAGCCTTTTCGATAGAGCGAAAATCAGGAAAAGTAATCAAATTATCAGCACTCAAAATCCCCACCAATCCCACATTATCAAAATCGAGACCTTTCGTAATCATTTGAGTTCCCACCAAAATATCAATATGTCGATCTTCGAAAGATTGAAGTATTTGTTGATAAGAATATTTGCTGCGTGTAGTGTCTAAATCCATACGAGCAAGAGTTGCATTCGGAAAAAATATCGAAAGTTCGTCTTCAATCTTCTCCGTTCCGAAACCTTTCATCTTAATTTCAGGACTTTTACATGCCGGGCAATTCGTTGGCACCATAGTGCTATACCCACAATAATGACAACGCAACTGATCGTTATGTTTATGATAAACCAAGGAAACATCACAGTTCCGACAAATAGGAACCCACTGACATTTATCGCATTCGAGCCTGATAGAAAACCCACGCCGGTTTTGAAATAATATAACCTGCTGATGTTGATCCAGTGCCTCCTGAATGCCATTTATCAAGGTAGAAGAGAAGAAAGACTTCATACTTCTATTACGGGTTTCTTCTTTCAAATCAGCCAGCTTGATTTCGGGCAAAGCCACTCCACTGTATCTTTCATTCATTTCAACCAAACCATATTTCTGAGTTTTGGCATTAAAATAACTTTCAATAGAAGGAGTTGCCGATCCTAACAAAGTTTTAGCATGATGCAAACTTGCCAGATAAATAGCAGCATCTCGGGCATGATAATAAGGGGGAGGTTCGTTTTGTTTGAATGAAGAATCATGCTCTTCATCAACAATAATTAATCCCAGATTGCTATAAGGCAGAAAAATAGCCGAACGTGCACCTAATATAATTTGATAATTATGAAATGTATTGTTTTGAGTTTGTTGCCAGATTTCAGCTTTTTCATTATCGCTGTGCTTCGAATGATAAATGCCCACTGCATTACCAAAATATTTCCGCAAACGATTAATGATTTGTGAAGTCAGCGCAATTTCAGGCAAAAGATACAACACTTGTTTCCCTTCCTTAATACATTTATCAATTAAATTAATGTACACCTCCGTCTTCCCGCTCGAAGTGATGCCATGCAGCAGCACTATCTCTTTTTCATTAAACTGAAATTCTATTTCATCTAAGGCTTTTTGCTGAAAAGGAATATATTGAATATTTTCAGGCTTTTCAATTGAAGTATAAGTTTTCAGCCGGCTGCTTTCCTTTTCACACTTAATAAAAATATCTTTTTTAATCAGCGAATCAATCGTAGCCGCACTGATTTTAAACCTACGCGTAAGCTCCGATTTTTTTATTTCAGGATAAGTCTCTTCCTTTTCTTGTGAAAGAGAAACATAGGCCATCAAAGCTTCCAACTGTTTAAAAGCACGTTTCTCAAGCTGATCGAAAAGTATTTGAAGCGTTTTTTCGTTTTGATATGCTGAATTTAGTTGAATATAGGATTCAATAAGTGGTTTATATTTCTCTTCAATATTTTCATGAAGAAAAATAATTTGTTTTTCAACCAGAGTTTTAATCAGAGGAATGATTTTCTTTTGCTCCACTATGCCTGCCACTTGTGCAATTGGAATGATTTGTTGATGCATCAGTGCTTCTACAAGCGCTGCTTCTTTTGGATTCAGATTCGACAACACTCCCTCAAAACTCTGGTTAAGGGAAATTTTGGTATCGCTTGCCAGTTTAAACACCGACGGAAGTGCCACATTCATCACTTCTCCCGGATTGCAAAGATAATAAGTAGAAATCCATTGCCAAAACTTCATCTGCAGCTCATTAATCAGGGGTTCATCATCCAAAACCGAAAGAATATATTTGGGAACATATTGCGTGGGTGCTTGCTGATGAATCTTAAATACAATAGCCGTATAAATCTTTTTTTGCCCAAATTGCACAACCACCCGTTGACCTGTCACGATTTCGTCATTCATTTCGAATGGCACACGATAGGTGAAGAAGCCCGGCAAAGGCAGGGGCAACAAAACGTCGGCAAAAAGTGTAATCCGGTCCACTGGTTAAAGTTCAAAATTCAAAGCTCCAAATTCCAAATTCCAAGAGGTGAGCCCGCAACTTGGGTCTTGATACTTGAAATATGAGACTTGGGACTTAAACATATTTAAAATTTCAAATTCAAAATTCCAAGTAGTGACACTGCCCCTTGGGGCTTGAGGCTTGAGACTTGAGACTTTGGGCTTACACATATCTTACAAGGAGAGTATGCGTGCCATCTCCATCATTTGTTTATTCATTTCGGGATGGTGTTTGGTGGCTTTTTCGAAGGGAATGAAAACAATCTGATTATTAATCTGCCCCACCATTGCGCCTTTCTTTCCGTGAAGCAACCCAATGACAGCTTCATATCCAAGGGTGCTTGCCAACACGCGGTCCATACACGAGGGGTTCCCGCCCCTTTGAATATGACCCAGCACCGTGACGCGAGTTTGAAATCCCTGATAGCGTTCTTTCACCAGTTCAGCAACCTTATATGCCCCGCCTAATTCTTCTCCTTCCGAAACAATGATGATGCCCGAAGTTTTATTGTTCCGGCGATCGAAACTGAGTTTATTCACCAATTCCTCAATAGTGCTCACACTTTCGGGCACCAATATATCTTCAGCTCCCACAGCAATACCGCTACGGAGTGCAATAAATCCGGCATCGCGACCCATCACTTCAATAAAAAACAACATATCGTGCGAACCTGCAGTATCGCGAATTTTATCTACAGCCTCCACCACCGTATTGATGGCAGTGTCGTATCCAATCGTAAAATCAGTTCCAAACAAATCATTATCAATAGTTCCCGGAACACCTAATATAGGAATGGGATATTCTTCCATAAAAGCCAGCGCCCCACGGAAAGTGCCATCGCCACCAATTGCCACTAGGGCATCGATGTTTTCGCGCTTAAGGTTTTCGTAGGCTAGTTTTCGTCCTTCGGGAGTTTGGAAACGCTCGCTTCGGGCAGTCTTAATAAAAGTGCCTCCCCTTTGAATGATGTTCGACACCGAATGATTTTCCAAGGCAATAAACTCTCCGTCTATCATGCCTTCGTAGCCGCGATAAATTCCCTTAACTTCCTTATCGCAATATTTTGCCGTGCGCACTACCGCCCTGATAGCAGCATTCATGCCCGGGGCATCGCCTCCTGAGGTGAAAACTCCTATTGTTTTGATGGAACTGTTCATTTTATTTTCTGATTTAACTGCAAAATTAGTCAAATTTCATCAACAGCTGTTTAATAAGACTGAAGCCTGTCAGATTGAAGGCTGAAGGGTTGTAAGAGTTATAAATTTTGATTTTTGAATGTGTGAACCAAGGCTTACATAATTATCTTATCAATTTCAAAAATCCTTATCTATCTTTAAACAATTAAATATCAGCAACAAAAAAGGCTTTTCTATGTTCGAAAAAGGGTCAACTATGTTTTTAAAAGCGTTTCTAGATTCTTTAAAAGTGTATATAATGTCTCTTAAAATGCCAACCGAATGACTTATTGTCAGAACCGTATGACATATTGTCAGAACCTTTTTGCTATTTTCACTTGAAAGAAGGCTTTTTGGAGGTATAAGATTGCTTTTGGGACGTATAAGGTTGCTTTTTGAGTATATAAAAAGGGATATTTCGTTTGAAAAACCGCTTTTGGGAGATATAGAATTACTTTTGGAGCCTTCAGTTTTGCTTTTTGAGGCTTCTTTTTTGCTTTTTGAGATTTCTGTTATGCATGTTGAGGCTATTTTTATGCTTTTTTGAGCTAGCATTTTGTTTTGTGAAGCTTTTTTTTAGTCTTATGAAACTACTTTTTAGTTTTTTGAAGCCCCTTTTTTAGTTTTTTGAAGCTTCTGATTCCGATATTTTTCTTTTTAATATGAATAAAACCGCATCATTTTTTGTGTTTTTTTCGGGTATTTTCAAGAAATTTCATTCAAAAATCATCTTTTTTCATTTTAAATTTGTTTCATAACGATTTTAATTGTAATTTTGCAATGTATTTGTATTATTTAATCCTATCAAAATTTTTTTAAACCCAAAATAAAAACACTTTAAATTCATATCCATTCGTAATTAGGCTCAATTTTTAAAATCAGCATACATTTAATTATTCATCTTAAAATCAAATATTTATGGACAAAATTCAAGAAGGAAAAAACCTTACCTGCAATGAGTTAGAAGCATTTCTAAACAATACTGAAAACGCCCAGCGTGTTAATGGCTGGATTCCATTAAAAAACAGTTGCCTGCATTTTAAGGGCAATCTGGTTCTTGTGCAAGAGCAAATAGGCATCTCGCAATTCGATTTCACCCAAATTACTGCCGATCAGAACACAGCACGAATTAATTGTGCTGAATTTATGAACGAAAATATTTGCTCAGGTTCGAGAAGTTATTTTCGTAAATTAGGGGATAAAACTTCCTTAGGCATTTTCAAACCCACAGTAAGCAAAATGTCAAATTATCCCCTTTCGGGAGTTATTTCATTCCTCACTAATATGATTAATAAAGCTGAATATTTGATGACGAATGTTCCTGCTTATGCCACGGCAACAGGCATTGATGCCGGAACCATTTCGGATGCCAACGACCTCAAAGACATTTTAAGCGGTTTATTAGGAAAAGCCAAAGAGAAACAAAATCAAATTGATGTCGCTCTTGAAAAAATTACTGAAATACAAAAAGAAATTTGGGAATTTGATTTTCCGAATATGATTGATGATGCTCAGCATTATAATTCTACTTTTCCTGATTTCTCCAAGCAAATGGCAGAAATTATGAAAATAGAAAATCTTCCTACTTCACACACCGGCATCAATGGTTATATGCACGACGAAGATGGCAATGTAATCATCGGTGGCACCATCACCAATCTTGATATGCCTGATCGTAAACCTATGGTTACCGATAATCTGGGCTATTACAGCGACCAGGAATTCAAATGGGGCGTCTACCGCTACAAATATTCTCACCCCGATTTTCATGACCAAATTATTACTATTAAAATCACCAGAGGCAAAAAGTTTGTGCAGAATGTGATAATGAAGAAAAAATAGGCCTTTAGTCTTTTAGACCTTTAGTCTTTTAGGCGTTTAGTCTTTTAGAAAAGAAGGCTTGCCCGGTGGGTGAGCCTTTTTTAATTGACGATTGAAAATGAGGAAAATGGTTTCTGAATTGGAATTATTTGTAATTTTGGGGTTTCTTTATGTTTTGATGATGGTTAAATTAAGAATCTATACACATATAACAGAAAAGAGTTTGCACAAATTAAAATCGCCTTTTGATGATATATAATTATTCTTTGAAAAACTTGCTTATTAAGGAAATATTTTTGTAGTTTTGTAGAAAAATATGATGTGCTATGAAAAATCGAAAAGTTAAACAAAGCATGCCAATAATGGAAATATTGTGCCCCTTTTTGGAGTTGAAGGTGGGCGTATATCGGAGTTACCTGCAAGGGCTAAAAATCCGATACAGACTGACAGTACAAAGCTTTGTTCATAAAATCCAATAACTTCCATTTAAAAGGATTGAAATTCAAAAGATAGTTTTGTAATTTTGTTAATTTACTAGTTGGTAATTAAAAAAAGGTTCACACAATGAAAGTAGTATCATTTTTTGCTGGTGCAGGAGGTCTTGATTTAGGCTTCCATAATGGTGGGTTTGACGTGATTTGGGCAAATGAATATGATAAGGAAATCTGGGAAACCTATGAAAAAAACCACACGAACACAATATTAGACAGAAGAAGTATTGTCGATATTTCTTCTTATGAGGTTCCAAATTGTGATGGGATTATTGGTGGACCTCCATGTCAGAGTTGGAGCGAAGCTGGGTCAAAACGAGGGATAACAGATAAACGTGGTCAATTATTTTATGAATTTATGAGGATTTTGGCAGATAAAAAGCCAAAGTTTTTCTTAGCTGAAAACGTTTCAGGAATGTTATTGCCGGCGCATAAAGTAGCACTAGACAATATCAAGGAAATATTTAAGGATTGTGGTTATGAACTTTCTTTTAAGCTTTTGAATGTATCTGATTACGGGGTTCCACAGGATAGAAAACGTGTTTTTTTTGTTGGCTATAGAAAAGATTTAGGAATTAAATTTGAATTTCCAAAACCGACAACACCTATAAATAAAATATCACTTGAGAGAGCAATTGGAGATTTAAAAGCCAATGTATTACCAGCGCTTCAAGGTAATTATACCAATGGGAAGGATTGTTTAGTGCCAAATCATGAGTATATGACAGGTGGTTTTTCATCAATATTTATGTCTAGAAATAGGGTTCGTACTTGGGATGAGGTTTCATTTACAATACAAGCGGGAGGTCGTCATGCTCCAATTCATCCACAGGCTCCAAAAATGAAATTTATCGAGCAAAATATCAGAGAATTTGAAAAGGGGAAGGAAGAATTATATAGAAGATTGTCAATAAGAGAATGCGCAAGAATTCAAACTTTTCCAGACTCTTTTATCTTATACTATAATAATGTTGCTGCTGGATATAAAATGATTGGTAATGCTGTTCCTGTGCGAATGGCTAAAATTCTTGCAAAAACAATATTTGAAGATTTGAATCAACTTAGAATCAATAAGACTACAAGAATTCGAAGAGTTGATAATTTGGTTAACGGTAGTGTTGTTATGAAAAGAATGGACGAGGTTTTAAATAAAGTTATTGCATAATGGCAAAACAATCAACTCAAACGATAAATGGAAAGGCATTTGAATACGCTTTACTAAATCAATTTTTCGAAAGACTAAATAAAATTACACTTGTCAATATAATTGAGAATCAACCCTACATTATTGCGAAAGGCTGTTTTGATTCATTAACTGATTCAGAACAAGGGCAATTTAGATTGGTTTCAAGCTTTGCCGTTAACTTTTTGATAGATATTGAGCCAAGACTGTCTCATGGAATAAGTGAAAAAGATAATCTTCAGTTGGAAATCGTTTCTGATAAACAAGGTCAAATTGGGGATGTAAGAGATGTATTGGCAATTCGCTCATTACAAAAATGGGAGATTGGCATTTCAGCAAAAAATAATCATAGAGCTGTAAAACATTCTAGATTATCTAACGATATAAATTTTGGTGAGAAATGGCTAGATTTAAGTTGCTCTCAAACGTATTTTGATGATATAAAATCAATATTTGATTATTTAGCACAACTTCGTAATCAAAGTAAGTCTAAACAAAAATGGGAGTCATTGGGTGATTATCATACATCAATCTATGTGCCAATACTTGATGCTTTTAAAAAGGAGTTGATTCGTCTTGATGCAGCTAATTCTGGAATTGTTGCTCAAAAGCTTGTTGAGTATTTAATTGGACTTCAAGATTTCTATAAAGTTATAAAAGGTCAAAATAAAGTTGAAATTCAGGCATATAACTTACATGGCACATTAAGTTTACCATTTGAAAAGATAAAGCCTAAACATCCAATGCCAAAACTCAAATTACCAAACCGATTGATTGAGGTTGTATATCAGAATAATTCCAAGACAACATTACTAGTCACCCTAAATGAAGGTTGGCAGATTTCGTTTAGAATTCATAATGCAAGCTCCAGAATAGAGCCATCATTAAAATTTGATATTAATTTGGTTAGTGCACCACACTCATTATTTGTGAATCATTTATCAATAGGGCCAGATAAAGAATAATAAAGCCCAGCAGGTAATCGAGTAGCAATCATTCAACAACAAGAAAACTATCATTTATAACACTTTTCG
>JBAWXL010000212.1:0-8393 GCA_037144095.1 Bacteroidota bacterium | reverse complement strand
ATTACAATGTAATCTTCAGATATGAAATGTATTATAAACAGAATTTTCTAATGACGGATTTGGGATTATTAGCCCCTTATCATTACTCCAGGCTCCTTTTGATTTGGTTACTTTTCTCATTACACGATGAAGTGCTTCAACTGGATTAGTAGTATAAATCATGCGCCGGAACGTTTCCGATTGCATACTTCACCTTTAAATTTGGCAATTGGAAACTTGCCGGAGATACAATCAACGTTCTATTGATTTTTATTGTTGAAGCTAAACAACAATTGAAAATGAGGATTGAATAAGCTTTGCAAGTTGCTTAAAATGAGATTAGTTTTTAAGATAGTTGAACATTGGAGAATGAATTTCGTTTAGATAGTACACCTAAATTTAATCCAATATAGACAAGTTCATTATCAAATGTATTGCATATTAAAACATTTGATGTAATTTTGCGTATTAAACAGTTTAAATATTTTACTTTTGTCATTATGAAAAAAACAATTCTGATTTCGATAGTTAGCTTGTGTTCTCTTTTGAGTTTTTCTCAAGTGAACCGCACTGTATTACAACGCAATTCGTCGCCCTACAGCCTTAATGTAAGCGCAGGAGCCTCAGTAGGCACGGGTTTTGGCAACACTTCCTTTTTCGATTCCTATGTTTTTCCTATGCTAACCTATGCCCCTGGTGGCAAATGGAGTGTGATAACTGGGATAAAAGCCGAAACTGCCAACTTCACTATGCCATCCTATCTTTCTTTATCTGATAATCATTCGACAAATCAACAATACAAGCTTAACCGCTATTCTTTGTTGATTGGCGCAAATTATCAATGGTCAGACAAACTTACCTTTTCAGGTATTTTTAAATATACCCAAAATCAATGGAACCCAGGCTCTAACACTGTAGGCAAACAGTATTTACCTACCTACAGCTATAGTGCATTAGTAGGTTTCGATTATAAAGTTTCTGATAATATTCATATCGAAGGAAGCTTTCAATATCAGAAAAACGAACCATTTCAACCTTATGGAAATGGTATTAACGAACAATTTTATCCATATAATGTATTCAGAAACAATAATCTGATGCATTAATAACTAAACACATACTTCATGAAGAAAGTCTTCCTAATTTGTATTGCCCTTTTCATTTCGGGTATTGTTTTCGGACAAACTAAAACTACTGACGAATGGATAGCTTCAGCTAAGGTTAAAAGCAAAGATAGCGACCATGCCGGTGCTATAGGCGATTACTCGAAAGCCATTGAACTCGACTCTAAAAACGTGACCGCATGGTTTGGTAGAGCCTACGAACGCTATCAAAATAAAAATTATAATGCCAGCATAGAAGATTATAATAAAGTATTAGAACTTGACCCTGAAGAATACAATGCTTATTTTAATCGTGGACTTGCCAAATATGGCAATAAAGATTATACGGCTGCTGCCCTCGATTTCAGTAAAGCCATTGTTTATAATGCTCAGGACCATGAAGCCTATTACAACAGAGGACTTTGCAAGCGTAAGCAAGAGAAATACGACGAAGCCATCTCTGATTACGATAAGGCAATCATGATTAAACCCGAATATCAGAACGCCTATTATGCACGTGGCTTTGCGAAAGAAAAGAAAAAAGATTACAGTGGTGCAAAAATGGATTACACCACTGCTATTGGCTTAGACGAAAAGGATGTGGATTCATGGTTTGGAAGAGCCTATTGCAAATATCAGTTGGGTGAATATGCTCCTTCCTTAGTTGATTACAATAAAACAATTTTACTCGATCCCGAATATACCGATGCTTATTTTAATCGCGCATTGGCTAAAGATAAAACTCAGGACTATACCGGAGCAATTGAAGATTATTCGGTTGTGTTGGCTAAAACGCCCGAAGACCATGAGGCCTATTATAACCGTGGTTTGGCAAAAGATGCTCTTGAATTATACAATGCAGCTATCGACGATTACAATAAAGCAATTGGGTTAAAAGCTGATTATTACAAAGCCTACAATGCCCGTGGCTATGCAAAAGATAAACTTAAAAATTATGACGGAGCCATTGCCGACTATAATAAATGTTTGCAAATAAATGCAACCTATGCCGGTGCATGGGCAAACAAAGGCTATGTGAAATACGAACAAAAAGATTATAAAGGAGCTATTGAAGATTATGATAAAGCCATTTCATACAATCCTGAAAGTCCATCGTCGTGGAACAATCGCGGATTAGCCAAATATTATCTCGACAAAAAAACAGAAGCTTGCGACGATTGGAAGAAAGCTGAAGAATTAGGCTCAACAGTGGCTGCTAATAACATCACAAAGTTTTGTAAAGAATAATTTACTTAATCACTGATGATTCGTAAAATGAAAGTGAATAAGATTCAAAATCCTTGTGAGATTTGAGTTTTTTTCATAAAAGAATATTGATTAATCCTCAGTTAACTAAGTTTAATGACTGAATCGCTTTATTACAATTTACTCTATGGTTGGATAATTTGTTCCATCATACTTTTGCCTGTTTTACTTAAAGTTAGTGCTCCCTATGGTCGCTTTGTCAGAACAGGTTGGGGACCCATGATCAATAATAAATTGGGATGGATATTGATGGAATCACCTGCATTGATTGCGTTTTCATTATTTGTATTTGCAGGAAAAGACAAGCTAAATTATCTTGTTTTTGGTTTTGTCGCCCTTTGGCTCTTTCACTATTTTAACCGAGTCATCATTTTCCCTTTTCGATTGAAAACAAGAGGAAAGAAAATGCCCCTTCTGATTGCGATATTTGCTTTATGTTTTAATTTGATGAATGCCTTTTTCAATGGCTATTTCTTTGGAAATCTAAGTAAAGGAATTTATGAAGGAAACATTTGCTATTTTAGAATTGCAATAGGAATGCTATTTTTTATTGCCGGAATGTTCATTAATTGGAATGCCGACCAAACCTTAATTAAACTTCGGAAAACCGGCACTGATTATAAAATTCCTTTTGGTAAGCTTTACAAATATATTTCTTGCCCAAATTATTTTGGCGAAATGCTCGAATGGACAGGTTTTGTTTTTATGGTTTGGAATTTGCCGGCACTGTCATTTCTTTTATGGACCATCGTTAATCTATTGCCCAGAGCACTTTCAACTCATAAGTGGTATCAAAATCATTTCCCCGACTATCCTCAAAACCGCAAGGCTTTAATTCCTTTTATTCTATAAAATATTCCGGAAAACATCATTGGAAATATACCAGCATTAATTTTATTACTAAACAACAATTGCCATGAATAATATTAAAGAATACATCAGCCAAAATAAAGAAAGAATACTAAATGAACTTTTTGGCTTAATCCGAATCCCAACAGTAAGTGGCAGTGCCGATCATGTTGACGATATGCAAAAGGCAGCCATTTACCTTAAAGAAAACCTTCTGAATTCTGGGGCTGATAAGGTTGAAATATATCAAACAGAAGGAGCTCCAATTGTATATGGAGAAAAGAAAATTAATGAAAGCCTCCAAACTGTAATGATATATGGTCATTATGACGTGATGCCTGCGGGCAACAAACCAGGAAGCACTGAAGGTTGGGACAGCCCTCCTTTTGAACCTGAAATCCGTAATGAAAAGATTTATGCCCGTGGTGCCGATGACGATAAAGGACAGGTGTTTATTCAACTCAAAGCCTTTGAATATCTTGCAAAGACCAATCAATTGAATTGTAATGTAAAGTTTATTCTCGAGGGTGAAGAAGAAACGGGATCCGATAGCATTGCTGTTTTTTGTAATCAGTATAAAGAAATGCTAAAAGCGGATATTATTTTGGTGTCAGATACCGGGATTATTGCACAGGACACCCCTTCAATAACGGTAGGGTTAAGAGGCATTGCCTATATGCAGGTTGAAGTGCAAGGACCTAATCACGATTTACATTCAGGTATTTATGGAGGCGCAGTTGCAAATCCGGCAAATGTATTAACCAAAATGATAGCGGCACTCTTTGATGAAAATAATCATATTGCGATTCCGGGCTTTTATGATGATGTTTTAGTAATAAGTCATGAAGAGCGAGTTGAAATGGCAAAAGCTCCTTATGATGAACAAAAGTATTGCGAAGCTCTGGGTATTAAAAGCACTTATGGTGAAAAAGGATATTCAACTTTGGAGAGAACCGGCATTCGTCCTTCACTTGACATCAATGGGATTTGGAGTGGTTTCACTCAGGAAGGCACCAAGACAGTCCTTCCCGAAAAAGCTTCAGCTAAAATATCAATGCGTTTGGTTCCTAATCAACAGCCAGACAAAATTGCTAAGCTTTTTGAAGATTTCTTATTGTCAATAGCACCCAAAGGTGTTACAGTTAAAGTCAAATATTTACACGGAGGCGAACCCTATGTAGCACCTTCTGAAATGATTGCCTATCGCGCTGCCAGCAAGGCTTATGAGAAAACGTTTAATAAAATACCTGTTCCCACCCGAAGTGGAGGAAGCATTCCTATCATTTCCCTTTTCGAAAAAGTGTTGGGAACAAAATCAATATTAATGGGTTTTGGATTAGAAAGCGATGCAATTCATGCTCCAAACGAAAACTTCTCACTGTTTAACCTGTTCATCGGGATCGAAACCATTGCCTGGTTTTATCAATATTATGCTGAAGAAATGAATAAATAAAATAAAAACATGAAAAAATATCTATTAATTGTATTGTTCGTAATACCCACATTTATTTTTGGGCAACATCTTACTTTTGCTCCCGGTGCTGAATTGATTTCTCAAAAAAAACAATCTTCTTCTAATCAAACTCTTTTAAATAAAACGCTATTATTGTTGAATCTAACTCATTCTTTTAATGTATTGCATTATAAGCTTGAATTAGATTTGTATAAATGCTACGCCAATCCTTTTCCAAGTTCTTTTCAGGGAATTAATACAATGACTATTGAAGCTGATTCTGTCATTTCATCTATTGTTTTAGATGCTATACAAACTTCTATTGTAATTGATTCTGTCCGTCAAAATGGGGTTTCTTTTACTCAAACTGCTAATAATGTCACCATTCAATTAAATCAAACCTATAATATGGGACAAACGGCAACCATTAAAATCTATTATCATCATTTGAATGTTTCGGATGGGGCATTTTGGGTGAGTAATGATGGCATGCTTTACACTGATTGTGAGCCTCAGGGAGCAAGAAAATGGTTTCCTTGCTGGGATCAACCTTCTGATAAGGCTACGATGGAATTGTATGCAAAAACGCCTGCTAATGTGAAGTTAGGTTCAAATGGTTATCTTGCTGATTCGGTGAAAACCGTTGATACCATACAATATCATTGGGTTAGCCCTGAGCCTGTTGCGACTTATTTGATGGTCGTCACTTCGAAAACAAATTTTAATCTTGACATTGTGTATTGGCACAAAATATCCAATCCAAACGACAGTGTCCCTATGCGCTTTTATTATAATACCGGTGAAAACATGACGAATCTTCATAATTGTGAAAGTCTTATCATTCCTGTTGCAACTCTTTATTCACAACTCTTTTGCGAGCATCCTTTTGTGAAAAATGGTTTTGCTACATTGAATAACAACTTCCCATGGGGCGGCATGGAAAATCAAACCCTAACCAGTTTTTGCCCTGATTGCTGGGCTGAAGGTCTGGTAACTCATGAGTTTGCTCATCAATGGTTTGGTGATATGATAACTTGTGCAACATGGACAGATGTTTGGCTAAACGAAGGATTTGCCACTTATGTTGAAGCTCTTTGGGACGAACATGCTTACGGATATGCCAATTATAAAAACCGCATTGATTATTACGCAAACAACTATTTAACCAACAACCCCGGTTGGGCAAATGCAGATACCACCTGGGCAACCAACACTCCTTCGACAAATGTCTTATTTAATTATGCAATTACATATTGTAAGGGAGCATCCATATTACATCAACTCCGCTATGTCTTGGGTGACACCTTGTTCTTTCAGGGATTGAAGCATTATTGTGCTGATACCAACCTGAAATATAAATCTGCCACTATTCCTGATTTTATTCTTAATATCAATCAGGCAACAGGGCAGGATTATTCATGGTATTTCAACGAATGGTTGTATCAACCCAACCATCCTGTTTATCAGGTGAGTTATGGAATATATCAGCAAAATGCAAATCTCTGGAACGTTTTTACACATATTCAACAAACACAGGCATCAGCAACTATTTATAAAATGCCGGTCGAATTCAGGATTGTTTTTCACGACCAAACCGACACCGTCGTGAAGGTGATGAATGATGTTCAAAATCAATTCTTTTGGTTCGACTTTGCCAAACAAGCCGATAGTGTGTTTTTCGATCCTAACAATCAAATTGTGTTGAAAGAATTCACTATTGCTCAATCAATTCAACAAATTGAAAACGATAAACAAAGCTGGGCAAACATTTCGCCTAACCCTACAACAGCGAATTCTCTTCTTCAGTTTCAAATTCTGAATGATGATAAGATTTCTATTATTTTATCCGACATTACCGGCAAGACGATTTGGAGCAAAAATCTTCAATTATCCAAAGGCAATCATAGCATTCCGTTGAACGCAACTGAACTTAAATCGGGAATATATTTTTGTAGACTACAATCGGAAACTCATTTTAATGTATTGAAAATAATTGTTCCCTAATAGGGAAAAGTCGGTAGTCTTCAGTCGGCAGTTTGCATGTTCGACAAACTCTTTTTATTCCTTTTTGCCCTCATTCATGATGTCTGTCTGAATTTGAATAGCTTCGCGATGCACCAATTGAAACAATTTCAACAAGAAATCGCGTTTCAGTCCGGTGGTTTCGCCTAAGGCAAGCCGTTGGGTGAGCATTTGATTCCATCTGTTGAGCTGCAGAATCGTAATATTGTTTTCCCGTTTATAATATCCCATTTTCTCAACAATTTCCATCCGTTGCATCAAAGTGTCAATAAGGCGACGGTCGATTTCATCAATCTCCGACCTCAATTGATCGAGTTGATTTTGGAATTCAGAAGTGCCCGAAAACTCTCTTACAGTAAGTTTTGTAAGCATCGAAGCCAATGCATCAGGCCTAATTTGTTGTTTGGCATCGGTGAGTGCTTCCGCCGGATTAATATGCGATTCTATCATTAAACCACACATTTCGAGATCGAGTGCTTTTTGCGAAATATCGGCAAGATGATCTTTTTTACCGCTAATATGACTGGGGTCGCAGAGCACTGGAAGCTCAGGACAGAGGCGTTTCAACTCGATAGGCACTTCCCACAAAGGCTCGTTGCGGTATAGGGTTTTATTGAACGAATAAAACCCGCGATGAACAGCCGCTAAATTGGTGATGCCTGCCTGGTTCAACCTTTCGAGCGTCCCGAGCCAGAGTTTTATATCGGGATGAATGGGGTTTTTAACCAAAACGGCTACCTTACAGCCTTTGAGCGCCGAAGCTATTTCCTGCACCGAGAATGGGTTGACGGTGGTTCGGGCACCAATCCATAAAATGTCGATTTTGTGTTGCAAACAAAGCTCAACGTGTTGAGGGTTGGCAACTTCGACGGCAAGTTTCAGTCCGGTGATTTTTTTCACCTCGCACAACCACTCAAGACCAACAGCAC
Source organism: Bacteroidota bacterium (assembly GCA_037144095.1). Lineage (GTDB taxonomy): Bacteria > Bacteroidota > Bacteroidia > Bacteroidales > CAIXTV01 > CAIXTV01. The sequence continues at coordinate 792 of JBAWXL010000212.1, read as the reverse complement.
CTACGCCTTCAAATTTCGAGGGGCGAGTGCGGGGTTTCCAGATACCGGCTCTAAAAGCTGCCACCGTGGGTATTTTTGCAAGCTCAATGGCTGTGCTGATAAGCTGTTCGCGGCTTTCGGCACTACAAGGACCGGCTATCACAAGCGGGGTGTTGCCGGTGCTTAGCCAGTTTTCTATGGGTTGTATTTCGAGGCAATTTGACATTAGACTGCAAAATTAGACAAAATAACAACTTGATTAGAGACTTTTAGACATTTAGGCTATTAGGTTTTTAGGGAGAGAGGGTGGTATGAGACGCAAAAAATGATATATTTCGATGCTAATTGCTATTTCGAAACATTCTTTCATAGATTTGACTTTCCCTTATGTAGTATCTCGTCGACCTTCATTACTTATAAAACTTCATTTTAAATTTTACAATTAGACATATTTCTTTCTATTCTTTATCTTAAAATGTTTTATATCTTCTTTATATCACATTTTTAGTGAAATACAGGTATTTTAATAAAAAGTATAATATGCATTCACATAATTTTCCATTCAAATAAGAACTGCCATTTTGGCAGAAAGCTGAGTCGGTAAGGGCAGGAAAATTTATTTTTGAGGGTACAGCTGATTAGAGGTTGACAGGAAAATAAATTTTTGGCAGAAAAGCTGAGTCGAAGTCGGCAGGAAAATAAGTTTTTGGCAGGAATGCTAACATGTCTATGGTCGGAAAACTTTATGGGGCGCTATTCCCCGACGTGGACAAGCCACAACCAAACAGGGAAAACATTTAACTTTGTTCCAAA
>JBAWXL010000211.1:0-8500 GCA_037144095.1 Bacteroidota bacterium | reverse complement strand
TATTTTCCATGCATCGTTTAATATTTTCCATGCAACGTCTAATATTTTCCATGCATCGTCTAATATTTTCCATGCGTCGTTTAATATTTTCCATGCGTCGTCTAATATTTTCCATGCGTCGTTTTAACGATGGTCTTGCCAAAAACATCACCCACTTGGAATTGAAGCTTTTATAAAATTAGGCTGAAGGGGGTTAGGCTGAAGGCTGAAGGGAGTTAGGCTGAAGGTTGATTCTTACTCTGCGGTTCTTTGCGCGTTCTTTGCGCTTCTCTGTGGTTAAATTAAGGCTGAAGGGATTAGTTTCTTAGTGTTCTTAGTAACTTTGTGGTTTAAGCGTTTAGCCTTCAGCGTTAAAGAATTTAACACAATGTACACAAATGATTTCACAAAGATTACAAAGTGTTAAAAAAAATCAGCACATCAGCACATTAGCACATCACCACATCAGCACATCACCACATCACCACATCAGCACATTAGCATATTAGCAAATCACCTTCCTTTTTCTGTCATTAAATTATTGCCTTTTATAGATGAAATTCGACTATTTGTAGGTGACTCTCTTAAAAAAATAAAAAAATCAAATATTTAGCTCATTTTTAATGTGCTGAATACAATAATATTGTACTTTTGTTACATAAAAAATTATACTAAAAATGGCAAAAATAACCCTACAGGGAAACCTGTTTCACACCCTTGCTGAACTGCCTCAAATAGGCGAAAATGCTAAGGATTTCACACTTGTTAAAGCTGATTTATCAAGAGTTAGTTTATCTGATTTCAAAGGACAAAAACTGGTATTCAACATCTTTCCAAGTCTCGACACAGGAACTTGTGCCTCCAGTGTTCGTCAGTTTAACAAATTAGCCGGCGAACTTCCCAACACCAAAGTATTGTGCATTTCGCGCGATCTTCCCTTTGCTCAGGCAAGGTTTTGCGGTGCCGAAGGCTTAAGCAATGTGATCACCCTTTCCGATTTCGTTAATGGTGAATTTGGCAAAACCTACGGATTGGAAATAGTGGATGGTCCTTTGCAGGGCTTACATTCACGTGTGGTGATCATCGTTGATGAAAGCGGAAAAATCATCTACACCGAACAAGTTCCTGAGATAGTGGACGAACCTAATTATGCGGCAGCCATTGAGGCTTGCAAATAACAAGCGTTTTTTCATTTTAATAATGATTCTAATCTTAAAAGTTTCTTAAAGACATAAGTAAAATTGCCACTGATTAATCAGATTATCAAAACGTTTTGAATTTAAAATCGGCGAATCAGTGGCTTTTTCCCGTTTTAGCTTAATATAGAGTGGTCTCAATATTTTAAATACATCAAAATAGGATTTTCAAACTAAACCAAAAAATCAAAGCAAACCAGATGAAAAAACTTTTCCTGATCGTAATCCTCTCATTCGCAATAGGTTGGTTATATGCTCAAAACGCAACCGATGATGCTAAAGTAGAAGTTACCAAATGTTCGAAATTTAAAATCTCCAAGCCTTTGCGCGAATTGATAGCCGCCCATCCTTTCATCCCAAGTGACGAAAAAGTGGAAATGAAAGACCGTGAAAATCGTGTCCCATATCGTGCCAAAGTGAACCTAAATGCATTCCCTGTGGGCGAAGATCTGGCTTGTCAGAAAACGATGGGAACCAAAATGTTGCTTGCCCCCATTGTGAGTTGGAACGGACAAAATAGCAGCTCTTATCCTCCTGATCCATCAGGAGCAGCGGGTCCAAATAATTATATGCAATCGATTAATACACAATACAGAGTTTACACAAAAACAGGTGGAGTAGTTTCGGGTGGTGGGCCATTTAATTTAGGAACTTTATTGTTTGGCAGCAACGAAGGCGATGCCTTGGTTTTATATGATAAATTTGCCGGCAGATGGGTTGTAACCGAATTTGGGACTTCGAATGTTTATTATGTGGGAGTTTCTCAAACAAGCGATCCTTTAGGTGCTTATTACACCTATCAATTCACTGCTTCAAATTTTCCTGATTATCTGAAGTTTTCGATTTGGACCGATGGATATTATATGTCGGCAAACACCAATCCTAAAAGAATTTATGTGTTAGAAAGAGACCAAATGTTGCTCGGAAATGCAAATTCACGTTCTATTAATAAATCATTTGCACCTGCCGGTGATGGTGGATTTGCCTGCCCTTTGCCGGGCGATGCCGACGGACAATTGCCTCCTTTGGGAACGCCCTGCCCAATCTTTTCTTATGAAGATGATGGATGGGGTACAGGTTATGTGGACAGAATCAACATTTATAATATGGCGGTCACCTGGGGCACCACCCCTGCAGCAACTCTTACTTTAGCTGCTCAATTGCCTACTACGCCTTTTGATGCTTCTTATAGCTCAAGTTGGGACGATATTGCTCAACCGGGTTCTACACAAAAATTAGATGGAATTGGGGGTGTGTTTACTTTCAGAGCGCAATACAGAGTTTGGACAGGATATCATTCGGTGGTGCTGAATAATGGCGTATTGGTTAATTCGACAACTGGGCAACGTAGCATTCGCTGGTATGAACTGCGTAAAGATGTGGCTTCGGGAACATGGAGCATTTATCAACAAAGCACTTATGCACCTGATTTACTCAATCGTTGGGTGGGAAGTATTGCCATGGACGACTTCGGATCCATAGGAATGGCGTATGCAGTTTCGGGGACCGACGGAACCACCAATGTGTATCCAAGCATACGCTACACCGGTCGTTTGGCAACTGACCCTCTGAATACCATGACTGCTACTGAACTGGTAGGTGCAGCAGGAACTTCTGTGCAAAGTGGAATTAATCGCTTTGGCGATTATTCTCATACTTGTCTTGATCCTAATGATGGCACTATTTTTTGGCATACAGGTGAATTTGTTTCGGGAGGCAATCCCGTGACAAAAATATTTTCATTCAGAATTTCGCATACAGGAAATTGGATTAATGAAGTTGCTAATCCGGCTCAGTTGAATGTGTATCTTGCTAACGGAAACATTGAAGTTAAAGCAACAAATCTCCCTTCCAGTGATATGTTGGTGGTTGATTTATTCGACATCACAGGGAAAAAGATTGAAGGCAAAACGATTATGCCCAATGCCAATACAGTTGAAACTTCCTTTGTTTCAAACACCTTGGCAAAGGGAGCTTATTTGGTTAGAATTGGCAATAATAATACCTATTTTCAAAAAGTGACAAAAATTATAGTAGAATAAACAGAGAAATATAAATATAAAAATAATTATATGAAAACAGTTTTAATTACAGGAGTCTCCAGTGGTTTTGGGAGAGCAATAGCTGAACAATTGTCAGCAAATGGATATAAAGTAATTGGTACCGTAAGGAAACCTTTAGCAGAAAGCGTTTCTTTCGAAACTATTATTTTAGATGTTACAAAACCTGAAAGTATTCAGAGTGGCATCGAAAGCATTTTGAACAAACACAAGCACATTGATGTATTAATCAACAATGCCGGATTTGGTTTAACCGGCGAAATGGAGTTGACTGCTCCTGAAGACCGTAAAAAAATATTCGATACCAATTTGTTTGGTTATATGGATATGATAAATGCAGTGCTGCCTTCGATGCGGGACGCCAAGAATGGTTTAATCATTAACATTGCGTCATTGGCAGGATTATTTGCTATTCCTTACCAGGGATTTTATGCAACTACAAAATTTGCGGTGAATGGTTACAGCGAATCGCTTCGATATGAATTGAAGGGGAGTTGCATTAATGTGGTGGTTGTAAATCCTGGTGATTACAAAACAGGTTTCACCGGAAATCGCATCCTGACACCTATTCATCCTGAATATCAGGAAAGATTTGATACGGTGGTGAAATCAATTATTAAGGATGAAACCGGTGGTTTAAGTCCTACGCACTGTGCCAAATTAGTGCAACGAATTATTGAAAAGAAGAATCCAAACTTCAGATATATAGCCGGAAGTCTCGAACATATAGCCAGTGTTGTGCTCAGCAGGATACTTCCACAACGTTGGTTCACAAAGATAATTGCTTCGCATTATCATATGTAAATTTTAATTGCCGGTGGATTAATAATTCACCGGCAATGTTCTCTTTTGCAATTTCAGGGTAGGGGAATGCAGAAAAAGTGTAATTTTGCTTTTCATTACAATGGAAAAATATAACTATTCTTATTTCTTTCGAAAGTTTCTCGCCTACTTCCTGCAGGGCTTATTTTATATTGCCCCGATAGGTGTTACGGTATTTATCATCTACCGGGTTTTTATCTTTTTCGATAATATACTACCTCTTAAAATTCCGGGTTTAGGCATACTTATCATTATTGTAAGTATCGGAATCGTGGGTTTTTTGGGAGGGATATTTATTAAAAAACCCATTGCGACTTTATTAGAGCGTTACATAAATAAAGCCCCCATTGTAAAAATCATTTATTCATCAGTGAAAGACCTGTTAGGGGCTTTTGTCGGGAAAAAGAAGAGATTCGATAAACCGGTATTGGTGAAACTTTATAATAATTCCGAATTGCAGAAAATTGGATTTATCACACAACAAGATTTAAGCTCTTTAGGGATTGGGAAAACTAAAGTAGCCGTATATTTTCCGCATTCCTACAATTTCTCAGGAAACCTATTAATCATTCCTGTCGAAAGCATCACTCCACTGGAGGCTTCCTCGGCAGATATTATGCGATTTATAGTTTCAGGGGGCGTAACTGAAATTACTTTACAAGAAGAAAAAAACGAAGATGAATCATAAACCCCTTATTTTAGTAACTAACGACGATGGGATTGACGCTCCGGGCATCAGAAACCTAATTCATGCAATGCGCGGCTTAGGCGAAATTGTTGTGGTGGCTCCTGATACTCCACAATCAGGCAAATCGCATTCTATTACCATTAATGTCCCACTCAGGTATAAGAACGGAATTCGGGAGGAGGATTATGTTGAATATAGTTGCAACGGAACTCCGGTTGATTGTGTGAAGCTTGCAGTTAAAATCATCCTGGATAGAAAACCGGACCTGCTTGTTTCGGGCATAAACCACGGTTCGAATGCTTCTATCAATGTTATCTATTCGGGAACTATGGCTGCGGTGATTGAGGGGACCTTTGAAGGAATTCCTTCGGTAGGGTTTTCTTTGGATGACTTCTCTAATGATGCTGATTTCACGGTGGCGGCAAAAGTGGCGAAGCTTGTTGCACTTAAAGTGTTGGAAAAAGGTTTGCCGGATGATGTTTGTTTGAATGTGAACATCCCTGCAATTGCTTCGGAGAAGATTAAAGGATTTAAAATATGCCGTCAGGCAAAAGGGATATGGGAAGAAAGTTTTGAAACACGCGTAGATCCGCATAAGAAGCATTATTATTGGTTGACGGGCGAGTTTAAAAGTTTGGATAGTGGCGTTGATACTGATGATTATGCCCTGAATGAAGGTTATGTTGCCATTGTGCCGGTGCATTGCGACCTTACGGCTTATAATTCTTTACAACAAATTTCGGATTGGAATCTTAATTTTAATAATGAATAGCATATGAAAATCATACCTGAAGTACTAAAAAAAGATAGCTGGGGTTTAGGAATTGCGGCAGGCATCATTGTTCCTTTGGTGGTGTTTGGTTTGCTCACTTTGATTAACTTAATTACTGAGAAATCATTTGGTCATGCATTGTTGGTGAAGGGATCGACTGTGCAGCTTGTTAGTATTTTTATCAATATGTTTACGTTAAGATATTACTTGATTAAACTTCAATTTGATAAAACCGGAAGAGGAATTTTGCTGGTTACTTTTGTGTTTGCCATCACGTTTTTTATTTTTAACATGAATTAGATTTTTGATGAAGTACTATTTAATTGCAGGGGAGGCTTCGGGAGATTTACATGCATCAAACTTAATGCGTTTTCTGAAGAAAGAAGATGCAGGAGCTCAGTTCAGAGGGTTTGGGGGGGATAAAATGATTGAGCAAGGCTTGAAATTAGTAAAACATATTAGGGAAATATCTTTTATGGGCTTCGTCGAAGTGCTCACTCACCTGAAAATCATTTTCCGAAACATCGATTTATGTAAAAAAGACTTGTTGGAATATCAACCGGATGTGATCATATTGATTGACTACCCGGGCTTTAATTTGCGAATAGCCGAATTTGCACATAATGCTAACATCAAAGTTTTTTATTATATCTCGCCACAGGTTTGGGCTTGGAAACAATCGAGGGTGAAGAAGATAAAACGCGTGGTCGACCGCATGTTTGTTATACTTCCTTTCGAAAAAGAATTTTATCAGGGGCACGACTTTACAGTAGACTTCGTTGGACATCCGATGTTGGATGCAATAGAGCAGCGAAGTGAATCAAAAATTAATTTTACTTCATTAAACGATAAACCCATTATCGCCGTGTTGCCCGGAAGCCGCAAACAGGAAATATCAAAAGGCTTGCCGGTGATGATTGAGGTGTTGAAACAATTCCCGGACTATCGTTTTATCATTGCAGGCATAAGTTCAGTTTCAGAAGAGTTGTATAAAAAATATTTGAGGGATTTGGATGTTGAAATCATCTACAACCAATCGTCTGAGATACTGAGAAGTGCACGGGCAGCCCTCGTAACTTCAGGAACTGCGACCCTCGAAGCGGCACTCATAGGCATCCCCGAAGTGGTTTGCTACAGGGGCAATCCGATATCATTCTCCATAGCAAAAAGGATAGTGAACATCAAATACATATCGTTGGTAAATTTGATTATGGATAAGTTTGTGGTTACAGAATTAATCCAAAATGAGCTTACGGCTAAGAATTTGAAACTTGAGCTTGAGAAATTGTTGAATGATGCGCAATATGTTGAAACTATGATGCGCAATTTTGAAGAATTGAGGTCGAAATTGGGAAGAACAGGGGCTTCTGAAAAAGCTGCAAGGCTGATGTATAAGTATTTAAGGGAAGCTTAATTTTTTTTAACATATCAACAACATTTGGGCATTGCAAAAATGCCTATTTTTGAAATATGTTACGTTACACTTTATTGCTGAAAAAATCTATTTTTATTGCCCTCTTTTTCCTCATCATGCCATTTGGGGGAAAGGCTATATTTATTGATGTCAGGATATTATCTAATGTAAAATCGATGGCTCTTAATTTTACTTGCATCTCAGGAAAATATGCTGTTTTCAGCGATAGTGTGAGGGTGGCAGAGTCGTATAAGAATAATCTCTTCCAAATTAGTATTGTGAACGATAAGCTGAGGCTTATGCGCAACAATGAATGGGTGGGCGATTACATTTCGCTTAATTTTAGGGCAGAAGGATTGTATAATGTGTTCCGAATTAATTCGGCGAAGCCCGAAAGTAAAGAAAGATCATTCGACGATGAGCTTAGGGTTACGATTGAAAAAGGCACTTTGAGGCTCATAAATCATACGAACATAGAAAGCTATGTGGCGGGTGTGGTTCAATCTGAAATTGGGGGCATGGCTGATAGCACGGAGTTCTATAAAGTGATTGCAATCATCACTCGTACGTATGCGTTGAACAATATTATGAAACATTTCAAGGAAGGATTTAACATGTGCGACGGAACGCATTGTCAGGTGTTTTTCAACAGATGCACGAGCGGCAATATTTTGCAGGCGGTGTCGTCTACTTTTGGCGAGGTGATCGTAGATGCCGATTTGAGGATGATTTCTGCAGCGTATCATGCCAATAGTGGAGGGCAGACGTGCAATTCTGAAGATGTGTGGTCGCTGCCGACCACTTATTTGAAATCTGTTGTGGATACGTTTAGCCTCAATACAAAAAATTCGGTGTGGGAAAGCAAAATTGCCAAGAAAGATTTGATTTCTTACCTCGAAACTAAATATAATTTCAACTCAAAAGATACTTCGAAGCTGCAACGGATTTATAATTTCACCCAATATAAAAGAAAGGTCTATCTGATTGATTCGGTGCCATTGAAAACTTTGCGTTATGACTTTAAGCTGCGTTCGGCTTTCTTCAATATTTTGCAAAAAGGCGATACGCTTGTTTTGTCGGGCAAGGGATATGGGCACGGTTGCGGGCTTAGTCAGGAGGGTGCCCTGCGAATGATTCAGAAGGGCTACTCTTATAAAGATGTGATTCGCTTCTATTATAAAAATGTGGACATCCGAAAGTATGAGGACATCGTTAAATTTTAGTTGATGTTTATTCTTAATTTTGCCATGCATTGCCTTGAAAGAATTTTGAAGTCCCAAATTCCAAATCTCAAACCCCAAATTCAAAGGGGCTTGGAATTTGGAGCTTGGAATTTGAGACTTGGAGCTTTTCCCCCATTTAATAATTAAGATAATTGATTTAAAATAAAAAATAATTCAATGTTTTGTAATTCTAATAACCCAAATGAAAGAATTTTGAAGTCCCAAATTCCAAATCTCAAGCCCCAAATTCAAAGGGACTTGGAATTTGGAACTTGGAATTTGAGACTTGGGGCTTTTCCCCCATTTAATAATTAAGATAATTGATTTAAAATAAAAAATAATTCAA
>JBAWXL010000210.1:0-8569 GCA_037144095.1 Bacteroidota bacterium | reverse complement strand
ATAATACAATTATATCTTAGCTTTATGTCCAATTTTTGGGGAGTATCATAGTAAAAATTGTTTCTTTAATTCAGAATGTAGTTTATCATCAATTGGGTGCCCAAATTGGTTACCTAAATTTTCAATAAACTTTTCGCCAGTATTACAAAATTCTTGAGCTTTTTCAACGGCTTTTACTGTAAAAGTAAATCCATTCATAGTCAAATACTCTGCAATTGTTTCAATCTCATTATTGACAAATGGAATAATTACTTGAAATTCCTTTTGTGTATTAGGGTCGGATAATAGTTTTTCAATTCCAACTTCTTTGTGTGACGGAACAAAAGTATTTAGCCAATCGAAATATCCTAAATCAACTGGTTTCTCGTTAATTATGATACTTCTTACAGCATTCACAATTTCATTGCAATTTGGTTTTGCTGGATTTGAAATTGTATAAGATAAAGTTTCGTCGTTTAGATTTATATAACCATAATCTTCACCAAAAACAGTTGTGTTTATATAAAGTCTTCTTGCACCTGCTTGATTGCTCCAAGGTTTTAGCTTAATTTCAGCTAAAAGTTCATCTAATATTCTGTCTTCAATATCCTTTGTAACCTTGTGAGAAGGGATTTTTATTTCTGTAAGTAATTCGGCTAAAAGTCTTTTTTCTTTAGCTATACCTTTGAAATTGTTTGAGTGAAAACTAAGTAGAAGTTTTTTGTCAACAGAAATATTTGTTTCTTCAAAATAAGTTTCAATATTACCATCTTCGTCAACAGTTTCAATTTTTTCAGATGATTTTAATTCCTGTTTGTTAAATAGAACAACACCTAAAGCTAACTTTCTATCTCGACCACCTCTTCCAGCTTCTTGATAATAGCTTTCTATCGAACTTGGATAATTGAAATGTACTACATAGCGGATGTTGGGCTTGTCAATTCCCATACCGAATGCTTTTGTTGCAACTAATAAATTTATATCGTTGCTTAAATATTTGGTTTGTGTTATGTCATTATTAGCATCATCACCACCCACAAAAGTTCCAATTTTGTTGAAGTCAACCGATAAAATATTTGCGTTATCTTTAACTCCAAAATATGATTTACGCCACGGGCAAAAAACCAACCCCGCATTACTATCTATTCCTTGTTGTTCAAAAAAAGTTGTAGGATTAAAATTTTCTAAACGAATGTCTTTACCTTCAAAGAAATTCTCAGCTTCTTCAAGTACTTGTTTGTTATTGCTGAAGTCTTGATAGTATTCAGGAATTGACTTTATAACAGATATTAATGTTTGCTGCTTTGCTTGCCCTAAAATTGATTCAGTATTTCGATTTATTTCCTCATCACCTTCAAAATCTGCAACAACTTCCACAATTTTAAATTGAATTTCAGGTCTGTCTAATTTTTTCAGTCTAACAATTGATGTTTCATCAGTAATGCCAAGTTCTCTTTGAATATCAGAGAGTACATCATAAGAAGCTGTTGCTGTTAATGCAAAAAAAGGAATTGATCTTCCATTTTTTGTTTTACAGTATTTTCTTGCGTTAGTTCCTAAACGTAAATATGAAGTTCGGAAATCGTGACCCCATTCCGAAACACAATGAGCTTCGTCTATGATGCAATAACTGTAATAATGATTGTTTAGATTACTTGTTTCTAATAATTCTTTCCTGAATTTATCATCTTGCAATCTTTCAGGAGAAACAAAGGCAAAAATGGTTTCAGCATTTTTAATTTTTGTTAATGCTACGTCTTTTTGTTTTGCATTCTGAGAAGAGTTTATATATACGGCTGCATCAATACTATTTTTTTGTAATCCTTCAAATTGGTCTTTCATTAATGACTTTATTGGGTCAATAACAATGGTCATTCCAGGTTGAAGTAATGCCGATAATTGATAAGTTAAGGATTTACCAGAGCCTGTAGGAAGTAAACCAATTACACTTTTTCCTTGTATTGCTCTGTTGATAATTTCAATTTGTCCCGATCTAAAACCAGTTTTTCTGAAAATATTTTGAACAATTTTCTCTAAATGTTTTATTTGTTCTTTATTCTCTTCGAAAACATTTTCTTTTTTATTCCTTTTGCCAAGTTTTTTGTAAATAATATTTTCAGCAGTTTTAAAGATCCTTTTGGTTTTTAGCGAATGAGCCGAGCGAATTAAAACTTTTGTATTGGCTTTAATTTGTTCATTTATTCTTGACAATCCGCTTCTTTGTAAAATTGAAATGTCAATAAGTAAATCGTAAGTTTTACTATAATCAATGTTGGTGGAAGCATAAAAATTTGCGTTTTCAAATTTTTGATTGCTTACTATCGACACATTTATTTTTGGTATCTTATTTGTTTCGCCTTGTAAGCAAAACAAAGATTTTAAAAGTTCTTCAAAATCTTTAATTGCAAGGTTTCCGCAGGGAATATCTTTTTCAATTATTGCAATGTTCCATTCCTTCGCATTTATGTTAAGATTGCCATCAAAAAGTAATTGGATTATTGTTTTTTGAATTCTTGCAACAGCAAATGGAATAAGACTTAATTCTAAAGCATTTAATCCCTCCTTGTCATTATAAAGTGGATTTTCAAAGTTTTGTTTTAGCAATTTAAAAAGCGTTTCGCTTTCAAATTGTTTTATCACATTTATTTTATTTACAATGCTTTTCCATTCTGTTGTTTTAATTCGTATAGCTTTTTGCCATTTTGCTTTTTCGGTAGCATTATCTCGGTCGTTATCAATTATTCTTTGAGTTTGTTCTTCGTGTTGGCTTCCATCAATTTCAACAACTAATCCTCTTTGGTCGTTTATTTTGTAAGGAAATTCTAATGAAAAGTCTAATCGTTGTTCATTAAAAACTTTAATTGTGCCATTAAGATATTTTTCAACTTCATCTTCTGTTGAAGTTGAAAACCTTAAAACATTTTCTAATTCTCTTTGGGTTTCAAATAGCTGAACCCACATTTGAGAAGCAAACTTGGGTAATTGTTGGTATAAAAAATCTTCCTCAAACGAACTTCCTAAGTTTTCCCAAGTAAAGATTTTGTTTTTTAAAATATTATCGCCTTTTATATCTGGGTCTATAATATGTAATACTTGAAACAGTTTATGAATTAACGTTTCGCTTATTTTTAGTTCCTGTCTTATTGTGCCGATTTCAAGTAGTTTATCGTCTTGCTCAGTTATATTAAAAGCCGTTAGAATTTTATTCTCTAACCAAAGAGAAGGTCTTGTCGGCAAACCTCTTGAAATGATGTTGTGTGCAACGGAAAGTGTTTGTTCAAATGCTGAATTATTATTTGAATTAACAGTCGTATTTATTTCAATATCGAAATAAGAGAGCTGCGTCAAAAGTCCTTTAACTTCTGTCGGTGTGTATTTAGTTTCTAAAACTTCTCTTACACAATCAAGAAAGTAACCTGCTTGTAATTGATGCATACATTTGTTGCTGAAATTCTATTCTTTATACTTTATGGAAATTGATTATGAAAGTTTTATTTTTACCCTCATCAATATAACCTAAAGAAAATGCTGTGTCTCTGTGTAGTCTTAATTTATCTGTGTTTTGTAAGATAGGGAAATGCCCATTTCCAATTGCAGAAGATTTAAAATACAAGAAGTTATCTCTCAAATGAATGTCAATATTCACTATTGACTCACTTTTTTCTTTATTGTCTATGAGCGGTAGTTTTTTGGCTCTTATTATAAACCTGTTTTCAGTTAAACAATCAGTCTCCTTAATGTTAAAAACATATTTGTAATTTTTATATTCAGATGACTCCCATTTTCCTAAAATCATCTTTAGTTTAAAATCCTTTGAAACAATCAACTCTTTTTCTTTTTTCATCATCATTATTTATTAAATTTTTATTTACAATTATATGAATTTTATTTGAATCCACCAAATCTTGTCAAACCGTTATAGACTTAACTCCGTTTCCTCTTGTTCACTTCGCCAATTTTCGTCTTTCGTTTCTTCCGTTTTGCCTTTATATTGGTAGTTTCGGGGTTGTCGTTGAACTTAAAAAAAGGTGAATTGAGAATTCTATGCTGCATTATCTTACGGTTACGCTGCATAAAATTGAGTTGTCCGCATCCATAATCTATAATTTCTATTTCATTCTCAAAAAAAGCTGTTGGGATTTGTTCAAAAGCCCTCAGCAGTTTTTCGTAATGCATTTACCATAAGCAAACATATACATCGACATTTCCGGTTCACTACCCAATGGCAGTGCTCCTCTGTTCATCTCGTTATAAAGCTCATTCTGGGCTTCTTGTGGTAGTTTTGTAACAAACTCCGACGAGAGATTGCGAATTTTCAGAAAGTCGGGGTTTACCGTTTTTCTAAGCCGCATGGAATAATTAGTCCAATTTTCGATTAAAGCGTTGCTCATAGTTAGAAATTTTATTTTAAATCTTTTAGCGAATTGTTATTTGTAAGCACCTTCAATTGCTGAATAGCTGTTTTGTTAAGTTGCAGCAGCCGGTCGCTTTGGGGTAATTCTTGCGCTATAAGCACCGCATTCAGGCTTTCGAGATTTGTCAAAACTACCAATTGTTCGATGGTGGCATAATCGCGTATATTTCCTTCTTTTTCGGGGTTTTGTTGTCGCCAGCTGGCAGCCGTTTTTCCAAACAATGCCATGTTCAGCATATCAGCTTCGGTGGCGTAAAGATATGATGCTTCTTGTTTTGTTAGTTCGTATGGTATCAGGTTTTCTTTAATAGCATCGGTATGAATGTGATAATTTACCTTAGCCAGGGTGCGTTGTAGGTTCCAGTTCAGTTTTAGGCGGTCGCTTTCGTCTTCTTTGAGGCGTTGAAATTCTCTGATTACATACAGCTTGAATTCAATTGAAACCCAAGACGCAAATTCAAAAGCAATATCTTTGTGTGCATACGTTCCGCCATATCTTCCTGATTTAGAAATTATTCCAATGGCATTGGTTGTTTCTATCCACTTTTTAGGGGTCATTACAAAACTGTTCAGTCCAGCTTGTTTTTTAAACCCCTCGAATTCGAGGGGTTTAAAATCGGGATTGTAGATAAGTTCCCAATAGCCCAGCAATTCTATGGTATTTCGGTTTCGGAGCCAATTCTGGATTATTGTGTCGGTATTATTCGAATCTTTATGGCGTGCAATATCTGTTAATGAGATGTAATCTTCGGTATTAATATTGAAAAATGAAATTTCAGAGCCATTTACGATTAGTTTAGAGGTCTTCATATTGTGTTGTTTTTGAATAAGTTATGTGTTTTATTGACAAATATATTTTTTAATTATGGCAAATACGCCACATTTAAAGTTGCTTTTATATTTCTCCACTTATAGATTCTGAATGCATATTGCCTTTAAACCGTTTGTAATTTGCCAGTGCAGCCTGTGGATTAGTGTTGGCATAACAATATTCGCATTGGTGCGGGCAGGTATTGTACTCGCCAATATCTTTGCTCACAATGCATCCGCAAAACACACGCTGTCCGGTATCACGGTTATTTTTTGTTCTCTCAATGTGGGGTTCGGGATTAAAAATGTCAGGTTCAATAACCTTTACGCCCAACAAATCCATTAGTGCTTTATCGTTTGGGAAAAGTCTGATTGTCAAATCATCATCTATGCATTTGTTATGCACAATGCCGTATTGTTCCAATGCAATTGGCTCGGCGTAAGTGCCTAATTCGTAGTTCCACGATAGGTTTAATTGCTGCAAACCACGGCAAAATTCATTCATTTGGGCTTCGTCAAACTCACGGTAGTTGGTCGTGCTTTTGTCGAGGTTGGTTTGCACCTTTTTGTATTGGCGAATGTCGGCAAAACTAAAAACAAACTTGTCGGTATATCCTTTTAGTTGATTGCCAATGCCTTCTACTTTGCGGAGTAATTCGTCTACGCCAACGGTATCTGTCAGTATCAGCGGGTCGTAACGCCAAATCACTTTCTCCTTTCCAATTCTTTCGGCTAATTTTTGAAAAGTTTTAATTCGTTCTGTTACTTTCGGAACTCCTTTTTCAATTCCTTCGTTGTCGTAGTCATTCAGCGTATATTGAAAATAGTAATTAATATTCCGTTCATCCAAATAATCCAAGTGTTGAAGCATTGGCTTTGGGTTTTTCGACCAAAACACTATCAATCGTGTTTGGTCAAACGAAACATAAAGAGGCACACCATTAAACGGATTCTTCCATTTCAAATATCCCTGACGGATTCGTTCCATAAACCAATCAGCATAAAATGCAGGTATATCCGTGGAACGGCTTGCCGAAATAATTACAGGGGCTTGCGCTTCAACCATTGCACCCAAATTGTTTTTAATCTCTATCTTTTGCCAATTCATTTGATTGTTCTGAATGTTAAGTTAATGCGTTCTTTTACCACCTGTTTTGTTTTCGGCACTTGGTGCTGCCAGAAATGTTGCAATTCGCCCTGCATTATCAATAAACTACCGTGCGATAAGTTCAATTCAATTTTTTCATTGCTTGTGTTGTGGCGCAATTGAAATTTCCGAGTTGCTCCGAAATTCACCGACGCAATAATTGGATTTATTCCCAATTCCTTTTCTGCATCGGTATGCCACGAAATAGAATCGTTGCCATTACGGTATAAATTGAGCAAAACGCTATTGAACGCCACTTGTGCTTTTGATTCAATTTGCTGTTTGATTTCCAATAAAGTAGGTGTCCAACTTTCAGGTTTCAATGTAATTCCAGAGAAAGAGTACGGTTTATCATTGTCGCCATACCATGCCGTAAGCCTTGGAAAATTGAGCGTTTTACCATAGATATGCATGGATTCTTGCTTCCAACTGATTTCCTCCAACAATGTTTTAAAATAAACATCGCAGACAGCCTTTCCAAAGAAGTTAGGAATGTAAATATATTCACCGTTTGTAATCTGAAATAGTTCAGATTCGTTGGAAGTATCGGGGAAAAGGTTTAATTGGGACATTGATAATTTTTTTGTATTTAGGAATACAAGTTTAGCAAATATTTCTTTAACTTCCAAATTTAGTCAAACCGTTATAGACTTAACTTCCCTTTCCCCTTGTTCCCTTTCCCAATTTTCGTCTTTCGTTTCTTCTTCGGATTCCCCCTTTCGGTTTTAAATCCAGGGTTGTCGTTGAAATTAAAGAGTGGATTTCCAAGAGTTCTGTGTAGATTATTCCGTTGGTTTCTCTTCAAAAATCCAAGGTTATTTCGGTCAAATTCTTGAACATAAATGATAGTATCAATATTTTTAGTAAGCACTAAATTGTACCAAAACATTTGGTCAATAAATTTGTAATTACTCTCAAATACTGGAAAATCACTATTGCAAATATCAGTAAACCTAGCGTAACCATTTTTCTCTAATGGTACCGATGTAGGTTCAAAAAAAATAGTTTCGAGTGGATGAGTGAGTTTACTAAGAAGCCATAACCAATCTTTTATACGTTCATCAAGTTTATCGGGTGCTATAAAATCTACATCCAACGCTTCAAAGGTTTCGGGGTAGCGGTTTATGTGTTCAAGTTTCGTTTTCAGCAGTTCTATTTCAGCAGCGTATTTAATACTGTAATCACACCATTCAATTTGTTCTTTGCTCATAATCAGTGGTTTTGTTTGTTCGGTTTAAGGTTTTAAACGCTAAATTTTTAGAAATACAAAGTTACGAACCAAATAGTAAATTACGAAATCTCTGCAAGGCTTGCAGAAAAAGCTACACATTAGCTTCCATCCTTACCATCTCCCTATCAATCTGAATACGTTTTGGCTCGCCACGTTTGCCGGTAATGTAGTATTGCTGGGCTATATCCTCGTCAAATTCTTTCACAAAAGCTTCGCGTATGCGGGAACATTTTTCGTTAATGGCATTCTTGCTTGGGTCAGTGGCATCGGCTATACTGGCTTCTATGCGGTTGGCATCATCAAACGCACTCATTTTTTTATAAATCGCTGTCAGTTCTTTTCTATAACTGGGTAATTGCTTGAATAATATGCCTTCGGGGTGTTTCAGGAACAACAGATAAATGGCTTTTGGAAGTGGGTGCATAACTATTTCCTTGTTGTATTGGGGCAATAGAATTCTGAAATCGGCAGTAATTACCAAACTGCTTGTAGGCGGTTTGAGATCAATAAGCGATTTTAGGAGCATCTCTTCCACTCCCATGATGCGCAATTTATCCACTCGCTCTTTTATTTCGTCAATTAATTGTTGTGATTTAATCCAAAAACTGAAATCGGCTTGGTCATTTTCATTTTCAGGGTTTCCGAGTGAGAAAAATAGCTCTTCTCGCACCATAGAAATATATTGCTCCATCTGTAGCCATAGGTCTGATTGCTCATTAAGCTCCAAATAGCTGAATACAAGCCGATTGGTTGAGTCTTGTTTGTGCCGTATTAAACCTTGCTTTACAGTGTTTCCAACAGTCAAATAATTGAGCAAAAAAGAATAATCAAGACTATTAACTGCAATTTGAGTTGTATCAATGTTTTGCCCGGGAAAATGATAATCAGAAAATGTTGTATCGATTATTTTATTTGCAAAATTTGGCAAGTAGAAAAAACGGTTATTTCTTTTTTTGAGGTGCTATGAATTTTTTATATCTTCGCCGAT
>JBAWXL010000209.1:0-8582 GCA_037144095.1 Bacteroidota bacterium | reverse complement strand
TTTTATAGCTGGTAAACTAAAATTTGATTACCCACTCTATCCGTTATAGAACCAAGATTATCAATTAAACGTTGATAATGACATTTCTTTAATTAAGGGGAGTTTTATAACATCAGGTTATACTGTAATGTGTAGCAAATTCAATTCTACACCAGCTAATCCCTTAAGTCAAAGATTACTTGACATTCAAAATTCTACTTTTAATATAAAATTAGCTGATAATTGTCCTTATTTAAGTTGGGATGTTGATAATACAGGGAATTCTATATTAATTCTATCTGCCGGTTCAACTATTTATTTTGGAGGCAGTTTTACAACTTCAACTATGAGGGCAGGTTGTGGTTTACATTACAATGATGTTAATTTTATAGCTGGGACCGGAAGTTTGCTTTTATGCAATGATACTATTAGAGATGTTACTTTTTCTTACGATGGTTACATTTTAGGACAAAATAATATTTTAAATAATGTTTTAATTAAAGGGAATGGTACTATTGGTGATACCACTTCATATTTATGTAATCTTCCATTATCGCCTACCTACTCTAATACAAATAACAGATTTGATACTGTAAATATTTATCATCAAGGTAGAGTATACGGAAATCATAACCTCTTTCATGATCTTTGGTTTTCGACACATGCTTATTATGGGGGTTGTGATTATCCAGGTAATTTTCAGGATGGAATGATTTTCGGCAGTAATGATACCATTTTCAACACACTTCTTTTTGACCGTGAAGGAACTATAAGCGGAACTCAAAACGACATCAATATCTGTACTTTTTTGTGTGATGGGTGGGTGAAAAATGGTTCTAACAAATTTGACACCATCAATTTTAATCGTTTATGGCAAAACTGTAGTTCTTGTTATAATACGACATATAGGGCAGATACTTTATTCCTTCAGGATAACTGCACACAGACCATAACAGGAGCATTAAACTTAATTGGCACTATTCATTGTGAACACGCTTATATAAAATCTACCTTAGCGAATCATACTGCCAATTTATTTTCGATCCCAGTCATTTCCCTATATTATGTAGGAATAAAGGATATTAATGCTTCTAACTCCTATTCTGTAAACGATACTGCCAAAGTATCTTTTAATATGGGAGGTAATTTCAACTGGATTTTCAATAATATTTATCAGAATATTTCTGTTGACAGCTCAATTACTTCAAATGTACATCCATGTTTTGACAATACAAATGGGGTTGCAACAATATTTGCACACGGGGGAGTAGGGAGTTTGCAGTATGGACTTTGGTATACTAATTATACTTATCCATGCTCAAATCCTGGTTTTGGAAATACAAGTACTTTTTACAATTTGGGGGAAGGTTCATTTCATGTCCGGATTGTCGATTCTCTTGGCTGCTTCACCGATGGGTCGGTTACTATTGGTGGCCCCACACAAGTGGTTGTAAATTCAGTGGATGTAGTAAACAACAGCTGTTTTCAATCCTGTGACGGGAAATTAATTGTACATGCGAGTGGGGGGACCGGACATTTGCATTATTCTTTAAATAGTAATTTTATCCCATCACAGGATACAAATGTTTTTTCAAATCTTTGTGTGGGTAATTACACTGTTTATGTGCGGGATGATAGTTTATGTTCAAATCACAGTAACGTATACAATATTTCAGAACCAGATGAATTAAATTTATCACCTAGTCAACCACCTAATACAATACTATGTGCAGGAGATAGTACTGGAATATGTATATTTAAAGTTGATGGTGGTACTTTACCATACCAAATTACAATATTTCCATCTCTCACTTCTTATGAATACGATACAATAACTATAAATGTTACACAATTTAATTTTATCCAACCTACTCATTCAAGTTTTAAAGATACAATACTTCTTCATGCTGGTCAATATTCATGTTTTGTAACTGATGTAAATGGTTGTTCTTACATTACATATTTTCATATTAGTGAACCGGATTCAATAGAAATAACTTTTTCCAATACGAATAATCATTGTTATGGTGATTCTTCTGGATTAATTAGTGCAATTGTTGCTAAAGGGACTCCACCTTATCATTATCTTTGGACACCAGGAAATGATACAACTGCTTCTATATCAAACTTAACTTCCGGAGTCTATTCACTGCAAATTACAGATGCCAATGGCTGTGTTTATCAAAAAAATGACACTGTGAAATCACCACCACAAATAAATTTTCATTTAATCCAGCATAGTGTTCATTGCTTTGGTCAATCAAATGGAGGAGCAACTGTTAGTCCACCAACAGGAGGAACAGGCAGCTATAATTATATTTGGAGCACAGGTGACTCGTCTGCCTCTATTGAGAATAAGCCAATTGGAATGTACTACGTCACAGTTACCGATGGGAGTGGTTGTCATGTCTCTGACAGTATAACAATATTGCAACCACCACCCTTGTCAATTGTAACGATTATTGACAGTGTTAGCTGCTTTGGAGGTAGTAATGGGAAAGCAATAGTTTTACTTACAGGTGGAACATTGCCTTATACATATAGTTGGTGGGTAACAAATATCTCCAATGTTATTTCGACTACGGACTCTATTATTAAACCCTCTGGAGATTATAATTTGACAATAAGCTATCCTAATGGATGTGATACTAACATTGTAGTGCATATATTTCAACCACCTCCAATTCAAACAGGCTTTCTATTGGGAAACTCAGATTGTTCTGGTACGACAGGAGGCTGGACACAAGTACTTGTATCAGGGGGAACTCCTCCGTATTCTTTCCAATGGAATGGAGGATCAATCGGTGGAGGACAAAGTACAGATTCTATCTATAGTTTAACTCCAGGAACCTATAGTGTTACAATTACTGATAATAATTTATGTTCAAAGATCGATACAGTCGTTATTAGTTCATTAAGTGCACATCTTCAAACAAATAATGGCTGTGCTGGTGCAAATAATGGTACTGCTACTGTCACTCCTATTGGAGGATCGACTCCCTATACTTATATTTGGTTTAATATTTCATTACAGACCAATATTGGCATAGATAGCATTGTTGGAAATCTCGCTCCTGGATTGTATTGGGTTAGAGTTACTGATCATTTAGGTTGTACCTATACTGATACTATTGAAATATTTTCAGTCAGCACTTTAACTGATTCAATTAACACATTAGATGTTAGTTGTTTTGGTTTAAGCAATGGATGGGCAAAAGCTTATCCTTATGGTGGAGCATCATCGTTTTATTTTTATTCATGGTATCCACATTTAGCATTGCATGATACAACATTGCACGAATATACAAGTTTAATATCTGGATATTATTATTTAACAATAACTGATGCAAATGGGTGTATAAAAAAAGATACAATATTTATCGATCAACCTCCTATTTTAGGATTGAATATAGATTCAGCAAATATAAATTGTAATTATGGGGATTCAACTGGTTGGATAAAAGCAATTGCCAGTGGTGGGACACAACCTTATAGTTATTTATGGGATCCAGCTGTAATTACCCATAATAGTATAAATGATTCAATTTTTAATTTACCAGTAGGTGTTTACATTGTTACAGTAACCGATTCCAATTCGTGTCAAATAACAGACACAATTAAGATGACTACACCATCTATTACATTTCATCATGGAAACATTAGTTGTTATGGTGATAGCACCGGATGGATTAAAGCCATAGCATCAGGAGGAACCATGCCCTACATCTACAGCTGGAGTCCCGGATTATTTCCTTCAACCGATTCTATCTTTAATTTGGCTGCCGGAACTTATTTTTTAACTTTAACAGATAATTTTGGTTGTATCCATATTGACAGTGTAAAAATCACTCAAAGCCCTCAACTAAATATTGCTTTTACTTTTGGGGATAATAAGTGCCATGGGGATTCGACAGGATGGATACAGGCGAATGTTACTGGGGGAACCAAATTTTCAAACAATACATATCATTATTTATGGAATGTAAATTCCCATGATTCAATCTCTGCAAAAATTGACACATTAATTGCAGGAACTTACACCCTTACGGTCACTGATAGTCTTGGCTGTATAAAAACAGACAGTTTCACGATACACCAACCCTTAATATTACAAGATACAATTCATTCTGATAGTGTAAGTTGTTTTGGATATAATGATGGATGGGCAAGAGTTATACCAAGTGGTGGTACAATACCATATTTCTATTCTTGGAGTCCAACATCTGTTAGTCCATCAGCAGCAGTAGATACAATTTACAATCTTTCGCCAATTACTTATTATGTGCTTGTCACAGATGGAAATAATTGTCAAATTCGCGATACAATAACGATTTTCCAACCTGCAGATATAACTTTACAATTGCATGCAGATAGCTTGCATTGTTTTGGGGATTCTAGTGGTGTTGCAAATGTAGTTGCGAGTGGCGGGACACCACCTTATCAATATCAATGGAATGACATCACTCATTCAACTAATGATTCTATTTTCAACCTGTCAGCAGGTTACTTCAGAGTAACTGTTACCGATGGAAATGGCTGTCACAAAACTGATAGTATATTGGTTAAGCAACCAAATAAACTTACAATTATTAAAGATTCGTTAAATGTTACTTGCCATGATTCTTTGTCAGGTTTTGCAAAAGTTACAGTCAGTGGAGGGACACCTCCTTATTCATATCATTGGAACAATGGAGGTACTTTAAATATTATCAGTGGTATTCCCGCAGGAAATTACTGGGTCATAGTTAAAGATGCGCATCAATGTGTTACCGATACAGTTTACTTTCATATCACACAGCCTCAAATTATTCATTTTGTTGCTGCACCTGATACCCTGATTTGTTATAATACGCAGGCTCTGCTAAGAATAGATAGTCTTTCTGGGGGCGTGCCTCCTTGGTTAGTAAATTGGAATCCGCCAAATCCAACTACTTATTCAGCTGTTTTAACCAGACTAACTGGTAATTTGACTGTAACAACCAAATATTTTGCAACCATAAAGGATTCAAACGGGTGCTTGATGAAAGACAGTTTGACCGTTACTGTAAACCCACAAATATTGGTAAATGCAGGTATTGATAGGTCAATTTGTAAAAAAGACACTATACATTTATTGGCGGTTGCATCAGGAGGAACACCAGGGTATACATACTTATGGAGCCCAGGTACTGGTTTATCGAACATCAATATTGCTAACCCCATTGCATCTGATACAGTTACCACCACCTATGTAGTAACCGTTACAGATAGTCACAATTGTTCAGCAAATGATAATGTAATTATTACCGTCAAACCATTACCTGTACCACTATTTAAATATGATACAGTTTGTTTTGGAAACTCCACCCACTTTACAAATTTAACTGTACCGCCGCCACCTATTAGTTCCTACCTTTGGAATTTTGGAGACTTAAATACTTCACCAAATTACAGTCCTACTCATTTATATAATAGCCCCGGATTTTTTAATGTTTCATTAATCGCTTACGCAACTAATGGGTGTAAGGATACCGTAATTCATCAGGTTTTAGTCGATTCGTTGCCAACTCCAAATTTTACTTTTACCAATGCATGCTTAGGACAAACAACCTATTTCACAAATACCTCAACTCCTGGTGGAAATGGTTCGTGCACATATTTATGGGATTTGGGAGATGGTACTCAGTCAGTTGCTCAAAATCCTTTTCATTTTTATGCGTATGCAAATAATTATCAGGTTAAATTGATTGTAATTAATAACTTAACTCATTGTACTAATTCGATTATAAAAACAGTTGCTGTTCGAGCGCTTCCAATTGCAGCTTTTTCATCTGATTCAGCTTGTTATGGAGATTCATTGCATCTAATAAACCTGTCTACCTCAGCAGGTTCATTAATAAATTACTCCAATTGGAACTTTGGGGATGGTAGCCCTAACTCAACCTTATGGAATCCTGTTCATTTTTATGATGCTGCTGGTATATATTATATAACGCTTTTTGTGAAAGATACGAATGGTTGCATAGGAACTGTTACAAAACAACAAATTATTAGTCCCGCCCCTTTTGCAGATTTTGTTTATAGTCAAACTTGTTTTGGTGACACTATGCATTTCACTGATATTAGCAACTATACTTTTTATTCAATAAATTCCTGGAAATGGAAATTCGGGGATGGGGATTCATCTACTTTACAAAACCCATCTCATTTTTATAATCAACCGGGAATATATCATGTTTCATTAAAAGTCATTAATACTAACCTATGTTATGACAGTACTAATATAACAGTCATCGTTGACTCCCTTCCTGTTGCCAATTTCATTGTCGATACTGTATGCTGGCACAATGAAACGCATTTTACAGATTCATCACTAGCCTTTGGAAGTCCGAATTATGACTGGCAATGGACTTTTGGAGATGGAGATTCGGCTTTCTATCAAAATCCAATCCACACCTATCCTGATTCATTATCCTATCAGGCACAACTCATTGTGACCAATATCATGGGGTGTAAGGATACTCTTTCAAAGACTGTCTTTCTGCATAAGTTGCCAATTGCTAATTTCAGTTTTATAGGAACTTGTTTGCATGACTCTACTCAATTTACATCCACTTCAACAAGCGAAAATGGAAGTACGATTCAGACGTATCTATGGGAATTTGGTGATGGTTATTCCTCAAATGTACAAAACCCCTACCATGTGTTTGCTTTGTCTGGGAGTTATCATGTAAGGCTTACAATTACAAATTCAAATGGTTGTATTGACGACACTGCTATCACTGTTACAATTAACCCTCTTCCTGATGTGAATTTTGCCTTTTCTCAAACCTGTTTAAATAGCATTATGTATTTTACTGATTTAAGCAATGGCAATGGTGTTTCTTTGATAAGCTGGAAGTGGAATTTTGGAATTAACGATACTTCAATCATTCAAAATCCGAATTTTTTATTTGATAGTGCCGGGGCTCATGCTGTAAGCTTAAAAGTAACTGATTTCCTGGGTTGTTTTGCCTCATTAACTAAAAATGTTTTTGTAGATTCACTTCCACTTGCAAATTTCACATCAGATGAGGTTTGCTTGCATAATGAGACTCATTTTACTGATTTATCAGAAAGTCATGGCACCCCTAATAATGTTTGGCAATGGGCGTTTTGGGATGGGGATTCCTCCTTTGTTCAAAACCCTTTTCATACTTTCCCAAACCAATCCCCTGCTCTTGATTCTGCTCGTCTTATTGTTACAAATCAGATGGGCTGTAAAGATACTATCGTTAAAGCTGTTATAATTGATTCCCTTCCATTTGCAAACTTTAGCTATATTCATACTTGTTTATTTGACAATACTTTGTTTACTTCAATTTCAGTTAGTCATTCTGTTCCAGATGTATTGACTTATTATTGGGAGTTTGGGGATGGTGATTTATCATTTGTTCAAAATCCAACTCATAGTTATTTATTATCTGGCAGCTACAATGTAAGGTTGACAATAATAAATTCAAATGATTGTATTGATGACACTTCAATCACCGTAACTATTAACCCACTTCCAGATGTTAATTTTGATTATATACAAACCTGCTTTCATGACTCTACTCATTTCATTGATTTAAGTATGGGTAATGGAGTCCCAATTACAAATTGGTTCTGGGATTTTGGAAATGGAGATTCATCTATCGTTCAATTCCCAAATTTCTTGTTTAGCAGTGCAGGTTTTCATTCCGTTAGCTTAACAGTTACTGATATAAATGGGTGTTTTGATATTAGTACTAAAACAATAAGTGTTGACTTTCTTCCTGTGGCTGATTTCACATCTGACGCTGTTTGCTTGCATAATGAGACTCATTTCATTGATTTATCTGAAAGTCATGGAACCCCTAATAATGTATGGCAATGGACATTTTGGGATGGGGATTCGTCATTTGTTCAAAACCCTTTACATACTTTTCCAAACCAATCCCCTGCTATTGATTCCGCACGACTTATTGTCACAAATCTGATGGGCTGTAAGGATACTATTGTAAAACCTGTTATTATTGATTCCTTACCTGTAGCAAACTTCACTTATATTGATACTTGCTTAAATGATATAACTCATTTTACTTCCTATTCCATTAGTCATTCTATCCCAGATGCTCTGAGCTATTATTGGGAATTTGGGGATGGAACTACTTCAATTCTCCAAAATCCTCCACACATTTACTCCTTATCAGGAGAGTACCACGTTGAATTAACTGTGACCAATTCAAATGGTTGTAGTCATGATACTACAATTACAATAACCATAAATCCTTTACCTGATCCTAATTTTAGCTATTCTCAGACCTGTTTCGGTGATTCTACTTGTTTTACAGATTTGAGTGTAGGTAATGGCGCTTTATTATCATCTTGGGTTTGGGATTTCGGTGGAGGGCATACTTCCGTATCTCAAAACCCATGTTGGACTTTCAGTCCTGCTGGTTTGCATAATATTATCCTGGTCGTTTACGATGCTTATCAATGTCATAACAGTATTACCTTGCCAATAATGATTGATTACCTTCCTGTAGCTAATTTCAAATCTGACACCGTTTGCTTGCATAATGAGACTCATTTCATTGATTTATCTGAAAGTCATGGAACCC
>JBAWXL010000208.1:0-8596 GCA_037144095.1 Bacteroidota bacterium | reverse complement strand
CCTATAAGTTTTTCAGACCTGCTTCTCATAGTAAGAACCCATTTAGAAGACCAAACGTTGAAAAATGAATTGAATGGATATATTGAATATGGTAATAAAACAAGATATAAAATTATTCCCTTTCTTTGGTGATGCTGAAGAAAAGAAAAAACACTTGAAAGTTATCACTTTAGATATAGCAAACTATATCCCTAACGCCCAAACAACTTACTAAAGACAAAAAACATTTTTCTGAAAAATCCTTAATGAATCTGGGTTCAAAAACAGGGATGAATTTTTTTTTGCTAAAATGATATATTGTAAAAAATATATGTATAACTTTACAAAAAATTTCATCTCAGTACAAACCTAAATCCATTAACATGAAAAAGTTATATTCTTTTATCATTGGCGTACTGTTGCTCAGCGCAAACATATATGCCCAAATCCCTCAGGCAATTAATTATCAGGGGGTAGCCCGCGATCAAAGTGGCAATATTTTATCAAAACAAAACGTTTCGCTGCGAATGAGTCTATTGTCGGACAGTGCTTCGGGAATAGTTCATTATGAGGAGATTCATTCGTTAACGACCGATACTTTTGGATTATTTTCATTAAGAATAGGACAAGGAAGCCCTGTGATAGGTACTTTTAGTTCATTAAACTGGGGAAATAATTCCTATTATTTAAGAATTGAGATAGATATAGCAGGTGGAACAAACTTTGAGTTTTTAGCTAATCAGCCTTTTACATCGGTACCGTATGCCATGTATGCTGAGCGAAGCGGCTCAGGAGGATTGCCTAATGGTACTCATGCTGGGGATATGTTATATTGGAACGGGACTTCATGGATTGCAATTCCTGTTGGTCAAAAAGGTCAGATATTGCAGCTTAATGCAGAAAACTTACCCTCATGGTCAGGAACAATTCCGGTGGTTTCGACCACTCCCTCAAGTACAATCACTCAAACAACTGCAATTAGTGGAGGAAATGTTGTGAATGATGGTGGGGTGAACATCAGTGCACGAGGAGTTTGCTGGGACACACTTCCAAATCCAACTATTATCAAAAGCAAAACCAATGACGGTGCTGGTACAGGGAATTTTGTGAGTTCAATCACTGGATTAGCTGGTGGAGTTAGCTATTATGTTAGAGCATATGCCTCTAATAGCGTAGGGACTGCTTATGGGGAAGAATTTAGTTTTACTACTAACTTTCCAAATCAGGTATTGCTAACTACAAATTCCGCCATTTCCATTACCTCAAGTACAGCCTTTTGTGGAGGTGAAATTCTTGACGATGGAGGAAACTTAATTATTAGCAGAGGAGTTTGCTGGAGCATCCATCCAAACCCAACCACTGATGACAGCAAGACTATTGATGGAAACGGAATCGGTGTATTTGAAAGTTCTATAAGTGGTTTAAGCGTCGGAACTAAATACTATGTAAGGGCTTATGCCACCAATTCTCTAGCAACATTCTATGGAAATGAAATTAATTTTACAACCTTAATGCCATCATTGGCTAATATAATTACCTCGGAAGTTTATTCAATTACGCAAACTACAGCCACTTGTGAAGGGCATATTATGGACGATGGAGGCTCGGCAATCACCGCAAAAGGAATATGTTGGAGCATATCTGCGCATCCAACAATTAATGATAACTTTACAAGTAACGGAAACGGAAACGGAATGTTTGTTGCATCCATAAGTGGATTAACCCAGAGTACGGTTTATCATGTAAGAGCCTATGCAACTAATGGTTTGGGAACTGCTTATGGAAATGAAGTGAGCTTTACTACTTCAGGACCACCAATAGTTGCAACCTTACCAGCAGATTCAATAACCGCTTCATCGGCAAAAATAACCGGACATATCCTATTTGATGGAGATCAGGGATTGATGGACGAAACAGGTATTTGTTGGAGCCTTTCACCCAATCCAACTTTAACAGACCATGTGATAAAATATTGTCCTCATTTTTGTAGCCCTGAAAACTTTACTATTTCTATTACAGGGCTAAATGCTCAAACAATTTATCATGTGAAAGCCTATGCCACTGATAGGTTTGGAACGGGTTATGGTAATGAGATTGTATTTACAACAGGTTCAGCCAGTTTACCTATAATAACAACTATTGCTGCAAATACCATTACAACCTCCTCAGCAAACAGTGGCGGAGTGGTAATAAGCAATGGAGGAATCAATTTGATAGTAAGGGGCATTTGCTGGAGCACCCACCCTACCCCTACCTTAGCAGACAACTTCACAACAAATGGCAACGGGACAGGCTCATTTGTTAGTGGAATTACAGGATTAACTTTAGACAGCACTTATTATGTGAGAGCTTATGCAACTAATAGCTTAGGGACTTCTTTTGGAAATGAAATAAGTTTTACCACTACTTTGGGTATAGGTGATAATTATCAGGGAGGAATTGTGGCTTACTTGTTTCAACCTGGAGATCCCGCTTATGTTGCCGGTCAGTTGCATGGTTTAATAGCAGCCCAGCAGGATATAAATCCTGTTGGTGCTCCCTGGGGTTGCCAAGGAACATTGATACTGGGAGCAGATGGGATAGGATTAGGAACTGGCTTTCAGAACACTCTTGATATAATAGCTGGTTGTTTATCACAGGGCATTGCTGCACGATTATGTCATGATTTAGCTCTGGGTGGTTATCATGATTGGTATTTACCGAGCTATGAAGAACTGAATAAGCTATATCTCAACCAGGATGCAATAGGAGGGTTTACTGTGGATGCAATGTATTGGAGCAGCACTGAATATTATAACGATCCCTTCTTTGCTTACTCCATAGATTTTAGTCAGGGAGAGGGACTTGATAATAGTAATTTTAAGGATTACGGGTTTATTAAAGTGAGAGCAGTAAGGACTTTTTAGAATAAAGTATTGGAAGCTTACAGATGATATTGAACAATAAGTATGAATCAAATGCATTAACAAATGTTTCATTGCATTTTAAGAAGAAAATGCAAATTGAAATAAAACAAAGAAAATTATTAATTTTACCAACAAAAAAATATTAATCATTAATCTAATTAGCATGAAACGATTTTATTCATTAGTAATCAGCATACTTTTGCTAAGTGCA
Source organism: Bacteroidota bacterium (assembly GCA_037144095.1). GTDB lineage: Bacteria > Bacteroidota > Bacteroidia > Bacteroidales > CAIXTV01 > CAIXTV01. Next base: position 5,500 of record JBAWXL010000208.1, on the reverse strand, counting down.
AATGTGTATGCTCAAACCCCACAGGCAATCAATTATCAGGGAGTAGCCCGGGATGTTAGCGGCAATGTTCTTCAAAATCAAAATGTATCAATTAAACTAAGCTTGCTTAGCGGCAGTGCCGTTGGAACAGTAGTTTACGTAGAAACCCATTCCACCACTACCGATGGCTTTGGGTTATTTGCAATAAAGATTGGAACAGGGACAGTTAATTCAGGCACTTTTAGTTCCATCAATTGGGCGAGTAATACTTTTTATCTAAAAGTAGAGATTGATCCGGCGGGCGGGAGCAATTATCAATTGGTTGGAATCAATCAATTCCTTTCAGTGCCTTATGCGTTGTATGCAGCTCAAAGTGGCACAGGTGGAGCCACCGGGGCCACCGGGGCGAACGGAACTAATGGAGTAAATGGTATTAACGGAACAAATGGAACAACCGGTGCACAAGGAATTCAGGGAGTTGCAGGGAATACGGGGCAAACTGGTCCACAAGGTCAACAGGGAATTCAGGGTGAAAGAGGTGCAACGGGATTGAATGGTGCGCAAGGGGTAAGTGGCGCGAATGGTCAAGCTGGATTAACAGGAGCTACTGGTGCAACAGGAGCACAAGGAATTCAGGGAGTTGCAGGTCTTACGGGACAATCAGGAGCACAAGGCATACAAGGGGTTCAGGGACTAAGCGGTAAAACTGGTTCCACAGGTACGTCTGGTGCACAAGGTATTCAGGGAGTAGCGGGTAATACAGGAGCCTCTGGGGCACAAGGTGTTCAAGGTATTTCCGGAGCAAATGGGCAAACGGGTGCTCAAGGCTTGCAGGGGATTCAGGGCACAGTTGGAAACACAGGTGTAACAGGAGCCACCGGAGCACAAGGCATTCAGGGTATTGTGGGAGCAACAGGCTTAAACGGAAATATTGGGCAAACAGGAGTCACCGGAAATACAGGAACAATAGGCTTGCAAGGAATACAAGGTGTTGCAGGGAATACTGGGCAAACAGGGTTACAAGGGATTCAAGGTGTTGCAGGTATTACGGGTCAAACGGGAGCTATTGGGTCGACAGGTGCAACAGGAGCATCAGGTTCAAATGGGATTGCCATACATTGGTTGGGAAACATGATAATGGCCCCAATAGGTCCTTCAACTAATGACGGATATTATAATTCTACAGATAAAAAATCCTATGTGTATAATGGCACTGATTGGCAAATAATTTCAATAGATGGAGCCAATGGAAACACAGGCACTACAGGAGCAACAAATGGATGGCTGCTTACCGGAAATGCCGGAACTATTGGTGGACCAAATTTTATTGGCACCACAGATAATCAACCCGTATGTATAGCTACAAATAATCAAAATGTATTGAGGATAACAACAAAAGGGCAAATGGAACCATTGAATACAGGTAATTCTTTGTTTTTAGGCGAAGGAGCAGGAGCTAATGATGATCTTTCGAATCGAAACAATATTTTTATTGGCAAAGAATCGGGAAAAGTAAATACAATGGGCAACGAAAATCTGTTTATTGGGAATACAGCCGGATATAATAGTGTTTCCGTTAACAAACAATTATTTATAGGTAATGGAGCAGGATACAATAGTTATAGTAATGGTGGTTTTCCTAACACCTTTATTGGTTACAATGCGGGATATTCAACCACGTCAGGATATAAAAGCACCTATCTGGGTTATAAAGCCGGATATGCCAACATATCAGGAAACAACAATCAATTTATTGGTTTTAGTGCAGGTATCAGCAATACTACAGGGAGCAACAATTATTTCTCAGGAATGAACAGTGGCTATTCAAACACAACGGGACTTAATAATTACTGTTCCGGAAACGAGGCAGGCATCAGCAATGTAAGCAGCAACAACAATTTATGCATTGGAAACCAGGCAGGATTTAATAATGTAACAGGCGAGAATATGTTTATTGGAAACTCAGCAGGACATGAAAATACCACAGGAAGCGAAAATACTTTTATTGGAAATTCTAGCGGCTATAAGAATACTTCAGGCTATTCTAATAGTTTTTTCGGAAGTTATGCCGGTTATTTTAATACAACGGGGATATCCAATGCCTTTTTAGGAGACATGGCAGGCTATAATAATTCAATCGGAAGCAACAATAGTTTTATTGGTTATGAAGCGGGGCTATATAATACAACAGGTGCTAATAACACTTTTATTGGAAATTCTGCAGGTATGCATATTACAACAGGAAATCGTAATACAGCTATTGGAAAAGAAGCGCTATTTTCCCAATCTTACAATAATGAGAATAGTGGCTATGATAACGTTGCAGTTGGTTATCAATCATTATATTCGAACCAACCCACTTCTTATAATGAATCTTATCGCAACACCGCTATTGGAAATTATTCGCTTACTAATAACACAAAAGGCTATCAAAATACTGCTCTTGGTGTAAATGCCCTTTATTACAATACAACTGCTTCAAATAATGTAGCTATTGGTACAAGCGCTTTAAGTGGTCAATCTTATAATAATGGAGGTGTAGCATGGGAAACAGATAATGTAGCTATAGGATACGCTGCTCTTGGGTGGAATAATCCAACAACCTCGGATAATGGAATTGCCAATACAGCAGTGGGATATGCTGCAGGAAGCCAAAATGGAACAGGAAAAGAAAATACCTTTATGGGGTATTCTGCAGGATATTTGAACGACGGCTGCGCAAATGTTTACGTTGGCAATAATGCTGGGTATTGGTCTCGCTACAGTGATAGAAACACCATTATTGGTAGTGAAGCAGGGTATAAAAATGCTAATAACGCTGATAATTGCTTGTATGGTTATAAAGCTGGGTATAACAATGTAACCAGTAATAGTGTTTTTATTGGTTCTAACGCTGGTTTCAGCAATACAACTGGCAATGCTAACAGTTTTATTGGATATAATGCCGGATATAAAAATGTAGATGGCTACAATAATGTTTTCGTAGGTAATAGTGCTGCATTCTATAATACTTCTGGTAGCTCAAACTGTTTTCTCGGATATTGGGCAGGCTATTACAATTCTCTTGGAAGCTCAAATAGTTTTTTTGGCACCTATGCTGGTAATGGCAATACTCTCGGATCAGAAAATTGTTACTTTGGTTATGCTGCTGGTAATATAGGCAATACTACTCGCGAAATGAGTTGTTTTGGGTTTCAGGCAGGATATTACAACCATGGAGTGGAAAGTACTTTTATTGGTCATAATGCTGGTTTCAACAATGAAGCCGGATCATATAATACTTTGGTTGGCAATGCTGCAGGTTATAATAATAATGGGGCAAATGAGGTTTGCTTTGTTGGATATCATGCTGGTTATAACAACTATGGTGACAATAATGTTTTTATTGGTTATAAAGCAGGTCAGGAAAGCACCAGCGGATATGATAATATATTTATTGGAAACTTGGCAGGCTACCAGAATTCTTCCGGAGTTCACAATACTATTATTGGGAAAGAGTCAGGATATAATAATTCAGGAGCTTATGATAATACTTTTACCGGATATCAAACCGGTTATAAAAACACTTCAGGAGGAAATTCCAATGTTTTTAATGGTGTTTCAGCTGGTTATAATAATACCACTGGGAATCGAAATACCTTCTTAGGAGCTCAAACCGGATATAATAATATTGATGGGTTCAATAATGTTATTATCGGGTCACTTGCTGGTTATAACAATCAACATGGGTGTTTTAGTCTTTTTATTGGGGATGAAGCAGGATATAAAACCACCTCGTCTTACAATGTGTTTGTGGGATATTTTGCAGGTCATGAAAATATCACAGGAACCAGCAATGTTTTTACAGGCATCAATGCAGGGTATGGAAATTCAGCAGGAAGCTACAATACTTTTGTTGGAAACGAAACTGGCTATACAAATGCCAATGGCGAAAACAACTGCTATATAGGGTATCATTCCGGTTATAACCAAAATAGCACTAATTATTCTACCTGTCTGGGTGTAGAATCAGGATGGTCAAACAGTATGCATTATAATACCATGATTGGCTATCAGAGTGGGAAGTTCACCACAGGCGGCAGCAACGTATTTATCGGCTACCAATCAGGTATGAACGAAACCGGAAGCAACTTACTTTATATTGCAAACAGCAGCACTTCCTACCCTTTGATAAAAGGAGATTTCAATGCTGCTGCAGTTCGTATCAATGGTAGCCTTTGTTACACAGGTTCCTTTGGTTCATGCTCTGATTCACGATATAAAAAAGATGTAAGGAATATACCTAATGCACTTAACACAGTTCAAAAGTTAAACGGAGTTTATTATAATTGGAAAACAAATGAATTCCCTGAGATGAAATTCAGTAAAGATCGTCAGATAGGAGTTATTGCTCAGGATATTGAAAAGTATTATCCCGAATTGGTAACTACAGATGATAAGGGATATAAAATGGTAGACTATTCGAAAATCACTCCTATTCTGATTGAAGCTATCAAGCAATTAAAAATTGAAAATGAAGAACTTAAATCAGAAGTCTCCAAAATAAAAGACCTACAAAAACAAATAAATGAATTAAAGAAGAAGTAATCATTAATAAAAAATCATAGTGTAATATAATCCAGTTATTTCTAAAATCAAAAACATGAAAAAGTTTTACTTACTTATTTTCAGCATAATATTGCTAAGTGCAAATATGTATGCTCAAACCCCACAAGCAATCAATTATCAAGGGGTAGCCCGTGATGGAAGCGGCAATTTGCTCCAAAATCAAAACGTATCAATTAAACTAAGTTTACTTAGCGGAAGTGCATCCGGGACAGTCGTTTATGTAGAAATTCATTCCACCAATACCGATGGCTTTGGATTATTTGCTATAAAGATTGGAACAGGAACCATTGTTTCAGGAACTTTTAGTTCCATCAATTGGGCGAGTAATACTTTTTATCTAAAAGTAGAAATAGACCCGTACGGTGGGAACAACTTTCAATTGGTTGGAACCAATCAATTCCTTTCAGTCCCCTATGCATTATATGCGGCTCAAAGTGGAACAGGTGGAGTCACCGGGGCAACAGGGGCGAACGGAACTAATGGAGTAAATGGTATTAACGGAACCAATGGAGCGACTGGTGCGCAAGGTGTTCAGGGAGTTGTAGGTAACACGGGGCAGACGGGGGCCCAGGGTCTTCAAGGTGATAGAGGAGCAACAGGAGCAAGTGGGGCGCAAGGGATTCAGGGAGTTGTCGGCAATACAGGGCAAAGTGGAGCACAAGGAGTTCAGGGGGATAGAGGAGCCACCGGACAAAATGGGGTACAGGGTATAAGTGGTGCTAATGGTCAGGCTGGACTTACTGGAGCTACAGGAGCAAGCGGAGCCCAAGGAATTCAGGGAGTTGCAGGTGTTAGTGGACAAACCGGAGCGCAAGGCTTGCAAGGGGTTCAGGGATTAAGTGGAAAAACGGGTGCTACAGGAGGAACAGGAGCGCAAGGTGTTCAGGGGATTGCTGGTGTTAGCGGGCAAACC